>JAFXUX010000047.1 GCA_017524805.1 Candidatus Methanomethylophilaceae archaeon | reverse complement strand
TCCATGCTCTCGAGCGCGTACACCCCTCCTGCGAGGCGCCCGACGTTGTTGTAGTCGGAGTCCCCGACGGAGATGTATCCGGTCATGCTCGAGGCGATGAAGGGGACCTTGTCGGCCTCGGAGAGGCCGGCGAGCTTCGCGCTGATCTGGTCATAGGCATTCTCGTAGAATTTCACGAGTTCTATGGACCTGTCGACCCTGTCCATAAGGAGGCCGACGAGCAGGGCGCTGTGCGTGAAAACATCCATCTCGACTGCGGCCGCAGAAATCCTGACGACATCGATTCCGGCGTTCTCGTAGTCCTGCCAGTTGGTGATGTAGGTCCTGTTCCAGTCGGAAATGAGGGTGGTGACGCCCTTCTCGGCGATTATGTTGGAGGATCCGACCGCTCCGTTCTCGAAGGGAATCGTGGTGGAAGAGGTTCCGACCTTCTCCACTTTCGTGGTGTCGAGGTAGTACTTGAAGTACTTGTCCACGGAGGTGGCGGAGTAGCTCGCTCCCTTGATCTCCTCGGTGATGCCGAGCATCCACATGAGCATGAACGCGTTGGAGGATCCGGTCATGATGATGGAGTCGACGGGGAACTGGGTCTGGGCGATCACGATGTCCATGGTCCCGTTTTCGTCCTGGTCGTGGTAGTTGACATGCCAGATGGGGGTGGGCTCGCGGGCGATGATCTTCTGGACCACCGCGACGTCCTCGGCATCGATTTTGCCGTCGTTGTTGGCGTCGGCCATCCTGGTTGCGTCGGTGACGGAGACGCCCTTGTCGATGAGATAATTGATGACAGCTATGTCGGCAGAGTCGATCTTGTAATCGCCGTCGGCATTGCCGTAGACTTTGAGCGAGGCTTCGTCGGAGGTGGACACGTAGTTGTGGATGATGAAGCTCATGGAGCTTATGTCCAGCTTGTCGCCGTTGAAGAACTTGTCGACGAGCTGCTGGTGCAGTCCGTTGGCGAAATCCTTGGTCACGGCTTCGGGATGGAGGACGGACGCGGCGTAGGCGACCCTCATCGGGACAGGCATTCCTCCGCAGATGATGTACTGCCCTTCGGTTCCCTTCTCCCAGTCGGTGAAGTGGGCGGTGTAGTCGTCCCACAGCTTGACAGTGTCGACGTCGTTGGCATAGTAGTGCCCGGTCCTCAGATGGAGGATGTAATCGAAATTGTACAGCTGGGTGTTGAAGATCTGGGGGTATTCAGCGATCTTTATCGAGGAAGAGCCGCTGGTATCCAGCCCTGAGAGGGCGTATTCCCCGCCTGCAAGTGTCCCGACTTTGTTGTAATCGGAATTGCCCACGGAGACGTAGCCGTTTCCGCTGGAAGTCATGAACTTGGGGGCCGAAGTGGTGCCAGCGAGCTTCTCGTTGATCTGGTCGTAGGCATTCTCGTAGAATTCAACGAGTTCGATGGATCTGTCGACCCTATTCATGAGAAGACCGAGAAGGAGCGCGCTGTGCGAGAAGGTGTCCATCTCGACGGAGGCGGCCGCAACCCTGACGACGTCAATGCCTGAGCTCTCGTAGTCCTGCCAGTTCTTTATGTAGGATCTGTTCCAGTCTGAGATGAGGGCCGTCACGCCTTTCTCGGCTATGACGTTGGAGGATCCGATCTTGCCGTTCTCGAACGGGATATCCATCGAGGAGGTGCCGAGCCTCTCCACCTTCGAAGTGTCGAGATAATACTGGAAGTACTTGTCTATGGAAGTGGACGAGTAGCTGGCTCCCTTGATTTCCTCAGTGATTCCGAGCATCCACATGAGCATGAACGAATTGGAGGATCCGGTCATGATGATGGAACTTATGGGGAACAGGGTCTCGGTGATGACGACATCCATGGTGCCGTCGCCGTCCTGGTCGTGATAGTTGACGTGCCAGATCTCGGTGGGCTGGCGGGCTATGATCTTCTGGACCACAGCTATGTCCTTGACGTCGATCTTGCCGTCGTTGTTGGCGTCGGCCATCACGTTGGAATCGGTCACGTTGGTGCCGAGATCGACGAGAGACTGGAGCAGACTGAGATCATTGGAATCGATGGTTTTGTCTCCGTTGACGTTGCCGTATACCTTGAGGACGGCATCGTCCACGCTGGAAACCGCCGCGCTGTCGATGACTGTGACGACGCAGGACGCTTTGAATCCTCCGTCGGCGGTGGTCGCGGTTATCGTCGCGGTTCCCGGGGAGATCGCGGTGAGCACCCCGTTGGAGACTGCCACGACGGAAGCGTCGCTCGTGGACCAGCTCACGGTTTTGTCGGTGGCGCCCTGAGGCATCACGGTAGCGGCGAGCGTTCCGGTGCCGGAGGTCCTGAGTTTCAAGGTCTCTTTGTCGAGAGTTATGCCTGTGACGGCGATTTTGTCAGTGGTCACGGTGACCTTGCAATAGGCTTTGAATCCCCCGTCGGCGGTGGTCGCGGTTATCGTCGCGGTGCCGACAGACACGGCTGTCACTTGGCCGTTGATGACCGTCGCAACGGAGGGAGCGTCGGAAGACCAGGTCACAATTTTGTTGCTTGCATTGGCGGGAGCCACTTTCGCGGTCAAAGTGGAAGTGGATCCTACCTGAAGGGACGTTTCGGACGGATAAAGAGTCACGCCCGTGACTTTCACGGTGCTGTCTTTATTGTCTTGCCCCGATGTGAGCGCATAAACGGCCACGATCGCTGCTATGATCACGACGATCGCCGCTATAAGCGCTATCATCTTGCCTCTATCCATTTCAAATCACCACCCTCGGATGAATCCGGGGAGTCGCTACCATATTCGGAGCATTGCGTATAAAGATATCACATACATCCAATTCTGATTGAATCCAATAATTCGTAGAAAACAAAACAATATAAGAGGGACATATATTCAAACAGACCCTCGCCCCCCGCGATCCGAAGGGCGCCCGAGGAATCTTCCCTGTCTTCGGCTTAAAAAGCTGGGGTGATAATTTTAAATATGGCACCATGATTAGCGTCCTCGATTACAATGGCACTTTGGCAGGGTAAATCCAACAGAAAGCCCACCGGAGGCAGGCTCATCGCTTCCCAGGGCAAGAGAAAATTCGAGATCGGCAGAGAGAAGCAGTTTACCAGGATCGGCAAACAGAACCTCAAGCAGTATCGCGGAGCCGGCGGAAACGTCAAGGTTGGAATGCTCAGCGCAGAGTATGCGAATGTCGTCGACAAAAAGAACAAGACGATCAAGAAAGTCAAGATCCTGACCGTCAAATCGAATCCTGCCGACCCCAACTACGTTCAGCGTAACATCATCAACAAAGGCGCCACCATCTCTACCGAGGCTGGGGACGCAATTGTCACATCCAGGCCCGGACAGGACGGCGCCATCAACGCAGTACTGCTTTGAGCTATTAGTAATCCAATCGAAAAACCCTTTACCATCCATAAGGATGGATTTTTCCATTTCTATCGCCAAGATTTATTATTGGGCAGGCCATTGGCGGCCACATGGCTTACGATGCGGACGTCGCAATAACACTCTGGCCCGAATACTTCGATTTGAACCGCACCAGGGACGAAGGGAGAAGAGCCCCGAAATCGCTGTGCGTCAAGAATCCCAGCCTCGACATCATAGCCAAGGCGGCGATGATCCTGGATCTGGAATATGAGGTCATAGAGACCAAATCATACCCGAAGGCCCCCCGCGCCCTCCATGGCTGCGTAAAGGTCGAGAAGGGCAAGATCCGCAAGACCGAACTTCTCCGCGAAGTCGGGAAAACGCTGATCCAGAACCAGAAGAAGTGATCTTTTGATATCCCCGGCCGATGCCCGCACACTCGACGCCAACGCGGAAGCGCTCGGCATCCCGACATCGCTGCTGATGGACAACGCGGGAGCGGCTTTGGCATCTTTCATCGGGAAAGAATACCCCGATAAAAGAGCGGTTTTCGTTTGCGGCACGGGAAACAACGGCGGAGACGGATTCGCGGCCGCTCTGAGAATGGACCCGGAAAGGACGAAAGTCTGCCTCCTGAAGAAACCATCATCGATCCGCACCGAAATCGCCCGGGAGAGATATTCCGTTTTGGAATGCCCCATAGAAGCGTACGCCGGGAAGGATTCCTTCGCTGGGTTCGATCTGATCGTGGATTGCGCCCTCGGAACCGGGACGTCAGGCAGCGTCCGCGAGCCATACGCGAGCTTCATAGCCGACGCCAATTCGTCCGGCCTCCCCATTATATCTGCGGACGTCCCGTCGGGATTCGGGTCGGACGTCTGCATAAAGCCGTGCGCCACGGTGACCTTCCACGACGCAAAAATAGGGATGACAGCGGAGAACTGCGGAAAGATCGTCATAGCCGGCATAGGGATCCCCGAGGAAGCTTACACGAGGGTAGGGCCCGGAGACATGCTCAGGTATCCCGTCCCTCTCGCGGACAGCCACAAAGGAAACAATGGGAGGCTGATGATCATAGGCGGAGGCCCTTATTTCGGGGCCCCAGCAATGTCTGCGATGAGCGCCCTCCGCATCGGAGCGGACATCGTCAGAGTTTTCACGCCTGAATCCTCGTACCCGCAAGTCGCCGCCGCATCGCCGGTCCTGATGGCCACGAAGCTTCCCGGCGACCATCTGGATGCGGACTCGCTGGACATAATTCTGAGCGCATCCAAAGATTTCGATGCCGTCCTGATAGGCCCCGGCCTGGGCTCCGATGAAATGACGATAAGAACCGCGATGGCATTCCTTCGCGCCTGCAAAATCCCAACCGTCATCGATGCGGATGGGATATCGGCGGCCAAAGGCCTGACTCTCAGGAATCCTACTGTATTGACGCCTCATAGCAGAGAATTCTCCAGGATCTCGGACGGGAAGAGCCCGGAGGAGACCGCCTCCAAGATGGGAGCGACCATCCTCAAAAAAGGAAAGGTGGACCTTATAACAGATGGGACCAGAACCCGCTACAATTCTTCGGGAACGCCGGCGATGACCGGAGCAGGGACGGGAGACGTCCTCGCAGGAGCGGTCGCAGGGCTTATGGCCAAAGGCATGGGCCCTTTCGATGCCGCCTGCCTCGGAGCATACATATGCGGCAGAGCCGGCGAGAAAGCATTCGAGACCAAATCGTACGGACTCATTGCCACCGACGTCATCGACTGCATACCGACGATCCTGAGCGAAGGGCTCAGATGACTTCTATGCAACCGGTTTACGGCATACCAGCGCTGAAGATCGGAAATTACATGGTCATCGGCGACCTGCACATAGGCCTCGAATCGCATATGCGCGCCAAAGGGTTCCATCTGGTGTCCCGCACGAACGATATGCTCGATTCCATTTTGGAGGCCGCGGACGATTGCACAAGCAGACTGGTGGTCATCGGAGACGTCAAAGATTCTGTCCCCGGATCAACCAAACAAGAGTACGCTGAAATCCCGGATTTCTTCGAAAAACTCTTCGAGCGCTTCGATATCATCGACGTCGTCCGCGGAAACCACGATACCGGAATAGAGGAATTCCTTCCGGGCCGCGTGAAAGTCCGCCCGGCCACAGGGCTCCGCATAGGCGATGTCGGCCTTGTCCATGGGCACAGATGGCCTTCCGAAGAAGTTATGGCAGCAAAGACCCTCGTGATGGCCCACAACCACCCCGCGGTCATGTTCGTCGATGGGATAGGCAAGATAATGACGGAACCCTGCTGGATCAGGGGAAGATTCAAAGAAGAATCCAATGAGACCTATCCCGCATTGCCGGAGGCATTCGTTGTAGTGCCGGCATTCAACAGGATGCTGGGCGGGTCGCCTATGAATTCCGAGGAGACCGAACCGATCGGCCCCATATTGGGAAGCGAACTGGTCGACTTCGACGGCTCCCATTTCTACCTTCTCGACGGCGTGGACCTCGGGAAGCGCTCAGACCTAATGGTCAGAAAAACACGCCGCGGAAATCCGAAGATACGATTCCAATCGGATTTTTCCTGACCCACCCCTTTATTTCCACTGGAAACCCATTATTCACATTATTTACAGTGAATTTCAGATGAAATAAATTATAGAGTGATTGATTTTATAAAAATAATAAAATAAAGATAATAAATTGGTATAAAATAAAAGATGAGGGGTTTCCCCCTCTGTTTTTCCGATCAGTTGCGGGTGATCGTGTCGTAGACGGTTCCGTCGGCGTTCCTGATCTCGGCGGTCAGAGGCATCTGGCCGGGGAGGCTGTGGGTAGCGCAGGAGTTGCAGGGGTCGTAAGCCCTGAAGGCCATCTCGCACATGTTGAGGAGACCGGGGGAAACCTCGAAGTTGTGGATGAGGGCTTTCGCGACTTTGGCGACGTCCATGCAGATGGGACCGTTGTTGTTGGTGGTACCGACGACGAGGTTGCATGCGGTAACGATTCCGTTCTCATCGCAGGTGTAGTCGTGGGTCAGGGTTCCGCGGGGAGCCTCGACGCATCCGACTCCGCGTCCGCCGGGGACGAGGTCGGTCTGCTTGATGTCGCCTTTGAACGCATCTTTGTCCTCGCAGTCCTCCAGGCACTTCTCAGCGCAGCAGAGGAGCTCGATGATCCTTGCCCAGTGGGTGACCAGGGTGTGCTGGCAGGGTCCTTTGACGCCGGCGTCTTTGAGGATGCCGCGGTACTCGACCAAGGCGTCCTGGGCGAGAGGCGTGGGCATGGACTCGGCGACGTTGAGCCTGGAAAGGGGAGACGCTCTGTACAGACCGCTGTCGGGCCCGTCTACGAGACCTTTGTATCCGGGTTTCCTCAGGTAGGGGAATTTCTCGTAGGACCAGGGCTCGATGGCCTCGCCGATGTTGTCGAGGTAGTCGTAGGGGTCGTAGAGGTGGGTCTGCTCGCCCTTCTGGTTGACGACCTTGACTTTTCCGTCGTGGATCTCGAACTGTCCCTTGCCGTTGACCAGACCCATGTGGTAGGTCTCGTGGTAGTAGAGGTCGGGGTTCAGGACGATGCCCATGTAGTCTTTGTTGGCGTAGACGACGTCCTTGAAGACCTGCACGGAGGTCTTGGCGAACTCCAGCATGTCTTTCGCGTTGGCGATCATCTTCTGCCTCTCCTCTTCGGTGACGGATTTGGTGACTCCTCCGGCGACTCCCATGACGGGGTGGGTCGCTTTCCCTCCGAGGATGGTCTGGATCTCCTGGGCTTCCGCACGGGCTTTGAGGACGGCTCCTCCGAGCTCGAGACCGACGCGGCCGACGACTCCGAGGACGTTCCTCTCCGCGGCGGGGGCTGCGGGTCCGCACACGAAGTCGGGCGCGGCCAGAGCGTAGAAGTGCGCGATGTGGCTGTGCACGAAGTGCGCGTTGTAGAACGTGTCCCTGATGTGGTAAGCGGTCGGGGTGGGCTTCGCGTTGAAGCATCCGTCGATAGCTTTGGTGGAAGCGAGGTGGTGGGCTCCGGGGCAGACGCCGCAAAGCCTGGCGGTGATCTGGTTGAGCTCGGTGATCCTCCTTCCGATGCAGAATCTCTCGAACCCTCTGAGTTCGGGGACCTGCCAGTATGCGTTGGTGACGTCTCCCTTGTCGTCAAGGAAGATCTCGATTTTTCCGTGGCCTTCGAGACGGGTGATCGGGTCGACGGTCACACGGTTACCTTTGACTTTCTGCTTGTCATCCCAAATGATAGGTGCTGCCATTTACTGACCTCCAGTCTCTTTGACGGCTTTCTTGATCAGAGCTTTGCCCATAGTGAAGGCATAGAAGTATCCGAGGGGGTCCTTGATCTCGCTGACGAGCTTGATGATCTTCTCCTCGTCGATGATGGGATCGTCGTCGAGGACAGGCATCAGAGATGCGACGGCGGTGAACATACTGGCTCCCTGCTCCTGGACTTCCGCGGTGGGTCCGTAGCATCCGCGGCAAGGCTGGCCTGCCTTGGTGCATCTGGCTCCGCATCCTCCGATGGTAGAGGGGCCGAGGCACAGGATTCCCTGGTCCATCAGGCATTTGCCCTCTTCGACGTTGACCTGGTAGGGGTCGAGGAATTTGTCGATTCTGGCGTTGGCCTTCTTCCTGGGGCATTCATCGCACATAGTCTTGGTGGTGATGCCGATGGTGGTTCCCTTGGGGGGCAGAGCAACTCCGGCGTACGCGAAGTCGGCGACGGCTTTCAGCATCTGGCTGATGGTCTCCTGCTGGGGAGGGCATCCGGGGACGAAGTAGTCCACGTCGACGACCTGGTCCAGAGTCTTCACGGTGTCGAACAGAACGGGCAGGGTGAGCTCTCCCTCGGGCGCCTGGTATGAGACCTGGGGGATGACCGGCTTGTCTTTGTGGTAATCCGCCTGGAAGTTGGCGCTGGTGGGGGTCTTGGTGTAGACGTAGTTCAGGATGTCGTCCTTTCCGTCGGGGACGAGGTTGGCAAGGGCGGGGCTTCCGCCGAAGCATGCGCAAGTTCCGTAGGCGACGACGATCTTGGACTTCTGCCTGAGCAGCTTGACCATGTGCTCGTTCTCGGTGTTCCTGACCGCTCCGGAGATGATGGAGACAGTGATCTCTCCGTCATCCATGGCTGCGATGTCCTTCTCTTTCCCATCCGCGGCGACGGGCCACATGACGATGTTGGCCATGTCACCGACGGTCAGGATCCTCTCGTTGACGTCGAGGATAGAGACGTCGCATCCTCCGCAAGCCGCAGCCCAGTAGATGGCAAGGTTGATCTTCCCGCCGGAAGGCGCTCCGGGGAGAAGCTCTCCGAGGTCCGCTTTCTCGAGGACGTGGGTAACCTTTTCCCCGAGGTCGGCGACAGCGGCCGCACCTTTGTCCACGGCTTTGTCTGCCGCTTTGGCGGCGTTGGCGACCGTCTCTTTGGCGGCGCTCTCGACGCTTTCCTTCTTCTTGAACAGTTTGTCTAAGAAACTCATATCAGTTTGCCTCCTTCACAAGGGGGGTTGGACCGAGGGCTTTGATGACGTCGACGAATTCGCAGACGGTCTTCTGGAATTTCTCTCCTTCAGACGCTGAAACCCACTCGAGCTTCAATCTCTTGGGGTCGAATCCGTACTGCTCGAGGACGAGCCTCAGGAGCGCGATTCTTCTTCTCGCCCTGTAGTTTCCGCCGATGTAGTGGCAGTCTCCGGGGTGGCATCCGAGGACCATGACGCCGTCTGCGCCTTTGGAGAAGGCCCTGAGGATGAACTCGGGGTCGACACGGGCGGAGCACATCGTCCTGATGATGCGGAAGTTCGTGGGCATCTGAAGCCTGGCGACTCCTGCTCCGTCTGCGCCCGCGTACGAGCACCAGTTGCAGCAGAAGGTGACTATTCTGGGTTCGAAATCTGCCATTGGAATCACTCTCCTCCGACGGGGTAGTCAAGGCATGCGTCGATCTCTGCGATGATCTGCTTGCCTCTGAATCCTCTCTGCTCAAGGGCACCGGACGGGCATGAGGCGACGCAGCTTCCGCATCCCTTGCACAGACCGGCGTTGACTTCGCTCTTCAAGGATCCGTCCTCCTGCTTGACGAGGGCCACGGCGTTGTAGTCGCAGCATCCGACGCAGACTCCGCATCCGTCGCACAGCGCGGCGTTGACTCCGGCGACGATACCTTCGGAGATGAGCTTGTCCTTGGAGATGACGGTCAGCATCCTGGAAGCGGCTCCGGAAGCCTGGGCGATGCACTCGTCCATGAATTTGGGCCAGTGTGCGGCTCCAGCGACATAGACACCTTCGGTGGCGAAGTCGACGGGCCTGAGCTTCTGGTGGGCCTCGAAGTAGAATCCGTCCTTGGATATGGGGACCTTGACCATCTTGGCGAGGTTCTCCTTGTTCTCCCTGTCAGGCTGGACTCCGGCGGCGAGGATGACGGCGTCGACGGGGACTGAAAGGTCCTGTCCGAGAGTGGCGTCGTAGGCCTTGACGCAGCTGCCGTCGTAGTCGGGGAGCTTGTTGTCCACGGGGTACCTGAGGAACCTGACTCCGACCATGGAAGCTTTCTGGTAGAGCTCCTCGCGGAATCCGTAGGTCCTGATGTCCTTGTGGAACACGGTGACGTTAGCCATCGGGTTGGCCATCTTGATCTTGATCGCGATGCGGAGCGAAGAAGCGCAGCAGACGCGAGAGCAGTAGTGGACGTCGTCGTTCCTGGAACCGACGCACTGGATGAGCGCGACGTTCTGGGCTTTGAAGTCTCCGGCGGCGATCTTCTGCTCGGCTTCGATCTGGGTCATGACCTTGGGGTCCTTTCCGTAGTTGAACTCGGTGGGCTTGTAGGGGGTCGCACCGACGGCGAAGAGGACGCCTCCGACGGGGTAGTCTTTTCCGTCCGAGAGCCTGAGGGTGAAGTTTCCGACGAATCCGGGGATGTCGAGCACGGTCACGCCTTTGTGGACGGTGATGAGGGGGCATTTCTCGACTTTCGCGATGAGCTCTTTGAGATAGTCGCAGACGGAGACGCCATCCTCTTTGAACCTGAAGTTGCGGGCGAATCCTCCCAGCTCCTTCTCCTTCTCGACGAGGTGCACGGGGTATCCCTGAGCGGCGATGTCGAGGGCGGCGTTCATACCGGTGATTCCTCCTCCGATGACGGCGGCGGCGTTGGTGACGGGTATCTCGGAACCGACGAGAGGCTCGAGGAGAGCGGCTTTGGCGAGGGCCATCCTGAGGAGGTCTTTCGCTTTGTTGGTGGCCGCGTCGGGCTCGTGCATGTGGATCCAAGAGCACTGGTCACGGATGTTGGCCATGTTGAACAGGTATTTGTTCAGCCCACCGTCCCTGCATGCCTCTCTGAAGAGGGGCTCGTGGGTCCTGGGGGTGCATGACGCAACGACGACTCTGTTCAGGTTCTGCTCTTTGATCGCGGTCGAGATCGAGTTGAGGCAGTCCTGGGCGCAGGCGTACTGTGTCTCCTCAGCGAGGACCACGTTGGGCAGGGTCTTGGCGTATTTGACGACCTCGGGGACCTTGACCACAGATCCGATGTTGATACCGCAGTGGCAGACCCAGACTCCGATGCGAGGCTCCTGTCCGGAGACATCCTTCTCTGGGGGATACTCTTTGGGCGCGCAGGGCTTGAAGTCTTTCTTGACGATCCATGCTCCGGCCTTGGCGGAAGCACCGCAGGCTTCGGCGACGGAGGTGGGGATGTCCTTGGGGGCTGCGAAAGCTCCGGTGACGAAGACTCCGGGCCTGGTGGTCTCGAGAGGCTTGAAGACGGAGGTCTTGCAGAATCCGTACTCGTTCAGCTCGATGCCGAGGGTCTTGGCGAATTCTTCGGCTCCGACTGGAGGAGCGAGTCCGATGGACAGAACGACGATGTCGAAGGTCTCGGAAACTCCGTTGTTCTGGTCGTCGGTGTAGTTGATGGTGAGGGCGTGCGTCTCGGGGTCCTCCTCGATGTTGGACACGCGGGCTCCCCTGTGCATGTTGATGCCGTACTGCTCCTGACCTCTGATAATATAGGCCTCGAACTCCTTTCCGTAGGATCTGATGTCCATAAAGAAGATGTCTTCCTGGACGTCGCCGTGCTCTTTGGTGATCATGGCCTGTTTGGTGGCGTACATGCAGCACACGGACGAGCAGTATTTCTTCCAGCCTTTCTTCTCGGACCTGGATCCGCAGCACTGGATGTATGCGATCTTGGTCGGGTGGGCTTTGGTGTTGGGGTCAATCTTGGAGTAGGGGATAGTAATGTGACCCTTGTCAGGTCCGGAAGCGCACATCATCCTCTCGTACTCGATAGCGGTGACGACGTTCTTGTATCTGCCGTACCCGTACTCGGTTGCGATGTTGGCGTCCCAGATCTGGAATCCGGGGGCGGCAACGATGGAACCGACTTCGAGGACGATCTCCTCGTCCTTGTCATCGTAGTGGATGGCTCCTTTTCCGCAGACTTTGGCGCAGTTTCCGCACTTGTCTTTGGTGAGCTTCATGCACTTCGTCTTGTCGATTACTGCGACGCGGGGCACAGCCTGCGCGTGGGGGATGTAGATAGCTTTCCTGTTGACGAGTCCGAACTCATACTCGTCAGGAACATTTTTCACGGGACATTTAGCGATACAGTCGCCGCAACCAGTACACTCGCTGGGGTTGACGTATCTCGCTTTCTTGAGGACGGTGACTTTGAAGTCTCCGGCCGCTCCATCGACTTTCAGAACCTCGTGATAGGTGAGAACGTCGATGTTGGGATGTCCGCTACAGTCAGCCATTTTAGGCGAGAGAATACACGCGGAACAGTCGTTCGTTGGGAAAGTCTTGTCCAGACGGCACATCTTTCCACCGATGGTAGGGTCTTTCTCTACCAGGTAGACATGAATACCGCGGTCCGCAAGATCCAACGAAGCCTGGATTCCAGCGATTCCTCCACCGATAACCAATGCCGATTTGCTCAAATCATTGCCTCCGTATACCAACTGGTGTTTGGAACAGTTGGGGGTAGTTGGTTCCATATAATAAGGGCATCGAAACAAAATTTTTATAGAAATTTCGGCAGACTTTTATTATCTACCAATAAAAAAAATATTTAGGATTGACTAAAAATAATAATAGCCAGATAGTTCAAGAATCCCATTTTTTGATATTGTCTGTTTTGATAATGCTACCAATATTATTGTAGAAAAAAATCGGTTTTGGAAAGCTGAAAATTATAAGTAATTATGGATTGGATGTAATATCCATATAATCGTTTAAATATAAGGTTTCGAAAAAAAGATAAGGGGTTCAAAGTCTGGCTATGGTCAATGATGGATGGACCGACATCCAACATATAGTATTACTAATAATAAATTCGTAATAAGTTTCCGCCAATGCCGCCAAAACTACGCGAAAACGGGACACTGCCGTCGGCATGTCTGACAACCATTATAACCGATGAGGGGCTGGGAGCCGGCATGACCGTGAAATCCGTCCGGGGGAGGCGCCGCTACATATCGTTCGAAGTGCCCGAAGGCACCGACCGCGACGGCATAGTTATGGCCCTCGAAAAGGCGGAACCCCCCGTTCCAAGCGCCAAAGCGATAACCTGCGGCAAAGGCAAAGCCGTCATAAGGTGCTCGCCGGCCGACAGGGAGGCGGCGGTCTCCGCGATCTCATCATCTTTCGGGGGATCGAAATCGCTCAGAACGTCTGGGACCCTCCGCTCCCTCCGCGACTTGGACCCGGACCTCAGAGTCCCCCGCAAAAGGAAGAAATGAAGGCGGGACGCAACCCTGCTAAACGTCTTTATATCGGCCATGTTTTCACGCACCCGTTAATAAGGAGTTGAAAGAATGCAACCTGGGCAGATGGCATACGACAAAGGAACCAACATCTTTTCCCCGGACGGAAGGCTTTTCCAGGTGGAATACGCCCGCGAAGCCGTCAAAAAAGGATCGTCAACCATTGGAATCAAGTACAAAGGCGGAGTCGCGCTCATCGTGGACAGAAGATCCCTGAACAGGCTCATCGAACCCAAATCCACCGAGAAAATCCACCAGATCGATGAGTACACCGGATGCGCGACCTCTGGTCTCGTTGCTGATGCCAGGGTTCTCGTGGATTACGCCAGAAGAGTTTCCGAGGACCACAGGGTCAATTTCGGCGAGAACATGTCCGTCGAGATGCTCGTGAAGGAGATCTGCGACGCCAAACAGCAATACACCCAGGGAGGATACCGCCCCTTCGGGACCGCCCTCCTCGTCGCCGGAAGCGATGAGCTTGGCGTGCACCTCTTCGAGACGGACCCTTCAGGGGCGCTCGTGGCATACAAAGCGACCTGCATGGGAATCGGACGCGCGGCCGCGGTCGAAGTCCTCGAGAAAGAGTACGAAGACGACATGGAATTCTCCAAAGCGATGAAAGTCGGCCTCGAAGCCCTCGAAGCCGCCATCGAAGAGGAGCCCAAAGCGGACTCCATCGAGATCAGCGTTGCCGAGGAAGGCAAGAAATTCAGGAGACTCTCCGGATCCGAGATCGCGGAGATCATCGCCAACAAACAATGAAGGCATCGAAATGGTCAGCCTCGACGACGCGATAACAGCCAAACTTGAGACCCACGGCGAAACGTTCGAGATCCTACTTGACCCCAAGGTAGTGGATTTGATCAAGCAGGGAAAGGAGTTTGACATAGTAGAATACATGGCCGTCGAGGAAGTCTTCAAAAACGCCAGCAAAGGGACCAAACCCGCGGAAGACAAGATCAAAGAGGCGTTCGGAACCGACGATATCGGCGAGATCGCGAGGAAGATAGCGGAAAAGGGCGAGATACAGATAACCGCGGAGCAGCGCAAGGAAATGCTCGAAGCCAAGAGGCAACAGGTTATCGCGTACATAGCATCCAACGCCATCAACCCCCAGACCCATACCCCGCACCCGCCTCTGAGGATCCAGCTCGCTCTCGATGAGGCCAAATTCCGCGTCGATCCCTTCAAACCCCTTCAGAAGGAGATCGATGATGCCATGAAGCTTCTCAGGCCGATGATCCCCATAAAATTCGAGAAAAGCCGCATAGCCATCAAACTGAATGGCTCGGACTATGGCCGCTGCTACGACGATCTGATCCATTACGGGATCGTCGAAAGGGAGGAGTGGACCTCGGACGGCTCATGGATCGGGGTTATGGAGATCCCCGGCGGGCTGACCAACGAAATCACGGACAAGCTGAAGCATAAGACGAAAGGAACAGCATCCGTGAAACTGCTTAAGTGACAATGAGAGTGATAACAGATGGAAAAGAGAAATGCCAGGCAGACGCGCGAGATCGTCGTCCCGGGCGATGTTCTTGACGGATCTGGGATGAAGCCCGGCGAGAACGCTTACGTGTTCGACGGCAAAGTCCGCGCCAGCGTCATGGGCGTCAGAAACGTCTTCCAGAACACGGTCGGGGTCATACCCCTGAGGGGATGCTACATGCCGACGTCAGGGGATACCGTGATCGGCATCATCGTGGACATCGGCCCCTCCAACTGGCTGATTGACATTTGCGCGCCGTATCCCGCTCCCCTCCACGTCAACGAAGTGCCGTGGAAAGTGGAGTTCGGAGACACATCCAGATATCTGAATATGGGACAGGTCGTCCTGCTCAAGGTCCTGTCCGTCGACGAGAGCAAGAAGATCAACGTCACCATGAAGGATTCCGGCCTCAGGAGGCTGGAGGGCGGGAGGCTCGTCAAGATCTCCCATTCCAAGGTATCCAGGATCATAGGCAAGAGCGGATCGATGATCTCCATGCTGAAGAACATGACCGACTGCCGCATCACCGTTGGGCAGAACGGCATGATATGGATAGACGGGGACGACAGAAACGCTGATGTCGCCGCCCAAGCGGTGAAAATGATAGAGGCCAAGGCCCAGGCCAGCAATCTCACGGATAGGGTCAGAGAATACATAGAGAGCGAGCTCCCCCAGGAAGAGGACGAATACGAAGAGGAGGAGGACTTACAATGAGCGGACATACTGATATGGTATTGGTTGACGAGAACGGAATGAGGATCGACGGGCGCACCGCCGAGGAGCACAGGCAGATCAAAGTGGAAGCCGGAGTGCTGCACAACGCCGACGGCTCCGCATACGTGGAAATAGGCAAGAACAAGGTCCTCGCGGCCGTATATGGGCCGAGGGAGTGCCACCCCAGGCATCTGCAGAACCCCACCAAGGCGATCGTGCAGTGCAAATACAACATGGAAGCCTACTCCGTAAGCGACAGGAAGAGGCCGGGCCCGGACAGAAGGTCCGTCGAAATCTCCAAGCTCATCTCCGAGGCTCTGGAGAAAGTCGTCCTCACCGAGCTCTACCCCAGGGCTTCCATCGACGTCTACATCGAGATTCTGCAGGCCAACGCCGGGACCAGGTGCGCCGGGCTCACCGCCGCATCGGTTGCCCTCGCGGATGCCGGCATCCCCATGAGGGACATCGTCCCCGCCATCGCGGCCGGGAAAGCCGACGGGCACGTGCTCCTGGACCTCAACAAAGAGGAGGACAACTACGGCCAGGCCGACGTCCCCATCGCGATAATTCCTTCCACAGACGAAATAGTGCTGCTCCAGATGGACGGGAACATGACCCGCCAGGAATTCGACCGCGCCATAGAGCTGGCGGTCGGGGCATGCCACGAAGTCTATGACCTCCAAAAGGACGCCCTGAAGAGGCGCTATTCCAAACCCGCCGAGGAGAGTGAGTGAGCATGGGCAGCGAGATAATGTCCGATATTAAGCGCGACCACATCATGAAGCTTCTCGAAGACGGGAAGAGAGAGGACGGCCGCGGGACCACCGATTACAGGAACATCAAAATCGAGACCGATTGCATAGAGAGCGCCGACGGATCCGCCGGAGTGTACCTCGGGAACACCAAAGTCATGGCCGGAGTGAAGATCATCCCCGGCACCCCGTTCGCGGACACCCCCAACATCGGCGTGCTCACCACCGGAGCGGAATTCCTGCCCATGGCGCACCCCTCGTTCGAATCCGGACCCCCCGGAGAGGACGCGATCGAACTCGCCCGCGTCGTCGACCGCGGAATCCGCGAATCCGGCATGGTAGACGTCGAGGCCCTGTGCATAACCCCCGGAGAGGAGGTTTGGATGTGCTTCGTGGACATCTACGTCCATGACTACGACGGCAACCTTTTCGATGCCGCCAACCTCGCGGCCGTTTCGGCCCTCAAGACCGCCACCATCCCTTGCGCCCAATACGGCAAGGGCGAGGACAAACCTCTGCCGGTCACTTGCACCCCCATATCCGTTACGGAATCGAAGGTCGGAAACACTTTAATAGTAGACCCAAATTTCGACGAAGAGCAGATTTCAACCGCCCGCTTGACCGTCACCACTGATGACAACGGCAATTTCAGGGCAATGCAGAAAGGAGGATGCGGATCGATCACCCTGGACGAACTGAGCCTCTGTCTGGACAGGGCCGTGGAAAAGGGTGCTGAGATCAGGAAAATCATCGGGTGATTAAGATGTCAAAAAGAACAGTCAAAGTAGGGAGCGCAGGAAGGTTCGGCGCCAGGTACGGAGTCATCGTTCGCAACAGGGTCAAGACCATCGAGGCCAGCCAGAAAGCGAAGCACGAGTGCCCCGTCTGCCACCACGAGTCCGTGAAGAGGGTCAGCTCCGGCATCTGGTCCTGCAGACGCTGCGGAACCAAATTCGCCGCCGAGGCATACAGCCCCTACGCGAAGAAAGAGATCTCCAAGGTTTCCGAGCAGTGAACGGGTGATCCGATTGTACAGATGCGCCAAATGCAACGAACCTGTCAGGAGCGACCCGAAAACCCTCGGACTTCAGTGCGAGAAATGCGGGTCCAAGATATTCTTCAAGGAAAGGCCTTCCACGAAGAAGACCCTGTATTCGGACTGAGCATGTACAGCGCCGAACTCAGGATCGAAGGCGATGCCGCCGAAGCGACCTTGCCTTCCATCGGCCCTGAGGCGGGACGGGAGCTTCCCCGCACGGAGACGGAAATCGTTTCCGATGGGGAGGCCACCGTCATACGCATCAAAGCCGCCGATGCCACATCCATGAGGGCAGCGCTCAATTCATATCTGGAATGCATCAGGATAATCGAAGACATCCACAGACTCACGGAAGTAAGACAATGAACGGTATCAGCCCCCAACTGCAGAATCAGATAGCGCAGTTCCAGCAGGTCCAGCAGCAGCTTCAGGCCATCTCAAGCCAAAAGGCGCAGATGGACTCCCAGAAGCGCGAGATGGAGAGAACCCTCGAGGAGCTCGGCAAGAGTTCCGGAGCGGTCTACAAATCCGTTGGGACCCTCCTGATAAAGGTCGAGGACGTCCAGGCCCTGAGAAGCGAGCTTGAGGAGTCCATCGAGCTCATGGACGTGAGGATCGGATCCCTCGCCCGCCAGGAGAGCGGACTGAGAGAGAGGTTCCAATCCCTCCAAGAGACGATCAACGCCGCCATGGGCAGGACCCAGGCATAAATCGTCCCCTTCCGCGGGATTCCCGCGGTTTTTTCCCTTTTCACAGCGATTCTTGGGCGATAATTGTTGCAGACGCGATGGACGGCCGAATTGGAACGCCGAAAACAGCCAGGCAATAATTATAAGGTCGCGACAAGGGATTCCAATCCGAATCCTGCAGGCCCCCGCAGGAACCCGCAAGGGGTTTGCTGCCTTCCTCAGCGGAAGACAAGACCCAGAAGCTCAGCCATCAGGCGTATCGATTCGAGGGCCAGGGTCAGTTTGGCATGCGGCCCCTGGCCCTTACCTTCTTCGAAAATGATTCGAAAATATGATGAACATTAAGTAACCAGACGCATAATCCGGTCAGAAATGCGTGCCGCCGAATCTATCGCAGCGGCATGGAGGCAGGGAGATAGCATGGAGAACGGAAATGACACCGCAGAAAAGCGGATGTCTGAATATGCATTGGTCCTAGATGACGTGCATAAATCCTACGGCAACAGAGAAGCCGTGCATGGGATATCGCTGAACGTCAGGAAAGGCGAGATCTTCGGGCTAATCGGGCACAACGGCGCGGGGAAAACCACCACGCTGAGGATGATATCTACCATCCTGCGCATAACGTCGGGTACGATAAAAGTCTGCGGATATGACGTGGCTGCGGAGCCGGACAAGGTCAGGGAGATAATCAGCTACCTCCCGGAGGATGCGGGCGCATACAAAGACCTCACCGGCCGCGCATACCTGGATTTCATATCGAAATTCTACGCGTCCGGCGAGACGCAGAAAGAGATGTGCGACAAAGGCATCGAAATAGCTGACTTGGGGGAAAGAATAGACTCCAAGGTCGACACCTACAGCAAAGGGATGATGCGCAGGCTGCTCATAGCCAGGGCGGTGATGCCGTCCCCCAAGCTGGCCATCATGGATGAAGTGACCTCGGGATTGGACGTCATCAACGCCTTCGAAATCAGAGAGCTCATCAGAGACATATCGAAAAGCGGCGTGACGGTGATAATGTCGTCCCATAATATGTTCGAGGTCGACATGCTCTGCGACAGGGTCGCTATGATGGACCACGGGAACATCATCCTGATGGGGACGCCTGAGGATCTGAAGAAACAGTTCAATGCGGATAACCTCGAGGAAGTCTTTGTGAAGGCGGTGAAAAACGCATGAGCCATCTTACCAACATAGTGAAGAAAGAGCTGAAAGAGCTCCTGACGCCGGGATCCGTGATCTCGGTCGTGCTTATGATGGTGCTTTTCGCGATGCTTGGGGGGCTCATCGGCGGCGAGGTGGAGAAGGCCAAGATCCTCCCGGCGATTTCGGTTGTAGACGGAGATAACGGAGAGGTGACCCTTCCTGACGGGACCTCCTGGAACCTCGAAAGGAGCGTGGAACTGATCTATTCGTCATCCATCCCGGAGGGCGCGTCCGTCAGCGATTACATCATAAAACTGACGTCCACCAAAGACGCCGGCGGGAATATCGACTATGATGACCTCCAATCTAAGATGAAATCGGCGGGCACCGCCTGCGCCATGATTGTGCCGGACAATTTCGCGAGCTCCATAGCCAGCAAAACGCAGGCCAGCCTGGAACAGTTCTACATATACGAACCCACCGGGATGTTCGGCACCGCCCCGTCGTCGGTCGCGTCCACCGTAGTGTCGTCTCTGAACGTCCTCCTGTCCAGGGCGCTGCTGACCGAGGAATTCGGCCAAAAGGACTATGCGTTCTATATCGATCCGATAAAGACGAACGACATAGGCACCATGGTCAACGGGAACTATGTGAAGGATGTGACCCCGGCCGCGATAGCGAACCAGGTATCCAGCCAGACGATGCTGGTCCCCATGGTGATCATGATCATCATAATGATGGTCGGGAGCATCGTGATAAGCTCGATGGGCTCCGAAAAGGAGAACAAGACGCTGGAAACGCTCCTCACAATGCCCATAAGAAGAACGACGATTGTCACCGGGAAGATCATCGCCGCGGCGCTGGTGGGCCTGATATACGGCCTGGCATACATGTTCGGGATGAGCTTCTACATGAACGCCCTGACGTCGGAGATAACTTCAGGAGTCAGCCTGGAAAGCATCGGGCTCGGCCTCGGGCTGCAGGATTACGCTTTCCTGATGGTGTCGATGTTCCTCTCGATCATCTGCGCCCTCGGGTTGTGCATGATTCTGGGAGCGTTCGCCAAGAACAACAAGTCCGCCCAGACCATGACGCTGCCCATAAGCATCCTGGCCATGATCCCCATGTTCATCATCATGTTCTCCGGATGGTACGGATCCTCGGCGCTGGTGCAGGCGCTGCTGTTCATAATACCGTTCTCGCACCCGATGATCGCCGTGGAGGCCCTGATGTACAACGATTACGCGCTGGTCTTCTCGGGCATAGGATACATGGCGGCATTCGCATTCGTAGCCATCATGGTAACCGTTAGGCTGTACAACTCGGACATATTGGTGACCGGCCTGGGGCAGAACGGCTTCGTGCAAAGGCTGTTCGGCAGGAAATGAGCTGGGGGAGACCCCGGCAAACCTCTTCCCAATCTTTTTGGGCGGTCCGGACGGATGACGGGCCGTTTCCCACTCAAATAACAAATACATTCCGCGCAATAGACGGCCCATGGATAACATCGCCTCCCTGCTGGAAGGCAAAAGAAAGGTCATACTGGTGCACGGAAACGCCGACATGGACGCGATCGGATCGGCCTACGCATTGGCGGAGCTCTTCCCTCCCGCGGAAGTGTTCGCCCCCAATGGGATGGACCGGATCGCCAAGATCGCATCGGAGAAAGCCGGCATGATCGCCCTCGAAGAATGCGACATAAGCTCATACGAGCTGGCGGTTGTCGTGGACACGTCCGCCCCGGAGCAGCTGGAGACCGATCAGACGATACCTTCGGATGCGGTCGTGATCGACCATCACCGCGACACCGGCGGCTGGGAAGGGCATCCGATGTTCCGCGACGAGACCCGCGTATCGTGCTGCGAAATCATATTGGATTTTTATCTGAGAGCCGGAAAGAAACCTTCCAAGGAGGCTGCGATGATGCTTCTCGGAGGCATGATCACCGACAGCGGCGGATTCCAGTTCGCCGATCCCCGTACCTTGCGCGCGTTCGCGGCTCTTATGGAAGGATCCGGAATCCAGATGGACGAAGCCTTGGAATTCACCAGAGCTCCGGTGAGCATCTCCGAGAGGGTGGCCATGCTGAAAGCGATGGAGCGCGTGAAATTCGATCGCGTGGGGACTTTGGTCGTCGCCACCACGGTGGCAGGGAGCTTCGAATCGTCTGTATGCAGGGCCCTTCTTGGCGCCGGTGCGGACATCGCATTCGCCGGTTCCCAGAGGGACGACGAATTCCGCCTGAGCGGCAGGGCAACGCAGGATGCGGTCAGAAAGGGCATAGACCTGGGCTCTATCATGTGCTCAGCCGGCGTGGAGACGGAAAGCACCGGTGGCGGGCACGCCGGCGCCGCCGGGATCTCCGGCATAGGGGATGTCGAAGCGATGCTGCACATCTGCTCCCTGAAGTCCATGGAGGTCATGAGGGAGATCAAAGCCAGGGAGATGGCTGCGGAAGAGGAGAGACCATGAGCACGGACTATCCTCTGCTGAGGGAATGCTACCTGTCAAGCACGGTCAAAGACCGGAACGGCTACAACTATTTCCAGAACCCCATCAGCGACGGCGTCCCGTCCGTTGATCCGGCCGTTCTGAACGAGACCGCGGACGGGATCATATCTCTGTCGAAAGGTGATTTCGACATGATACTCGCGCCGGAGGCCATGGGGATACCGTTGGGGACGGCTATATCGCTGAAGACCGGCAAGCCTTTCTCGGTCGTCAGAAAGAAATCCTACGGGCTTCCCGGCGAGATCAAACTGACGCAGAAGACGGGATATTCCCATTCCAAGATGTTCCTCAACGGCGTCCGCCCCGGGATGAAGGTGATGATAGTGGATGATGTCGTCGATACCGGCGGCACCTTGGTGGCCATAGCCGAAGCCGTGAGAAAAGCCGGGGGCGAAGTGGCCGAGATAATAACCGCTTATTCCATGCCGGAGGATCTGTCTGAATTGTCTGCCAGGGCCGGAGCCCCGATAAAATCACTGCTCTCCATCGGATTGGACGGCACCAAACCTTTCATCAGATAACGCACGCGCACGCGACTGATTTATCGCTTGCCAGGGAGAGAGGGCCGCCATGGACCTCGCCCTGGCAGCTATCTGCCTTCTGCTTTCCGCCGCTGGCGCCGGCCTCGGCACGTTCAGCGGATTGGTGCCGGGGATTCACGTGAACACCCTGGCCGCCATCCTTCTCGCATCCTATCCCGCCCTTGAGGCTTCCATATCGCCGTTCGCCGGGACGGAAGGCGCCGCGATGGGCGTCTGCTGCTGCATAATGGCGGCATCCGTGACGCATTCGTTCCTCGATTTCATCCCGTCTGTGTTCATAGGAGCGCCCGATTCCGAGGATTCCGTTTCGGTGCTGCCGGGCCACAGACTGCTGCTGCAGGGAAGAGGGATGGAAGCCGTCAGAGCGGCGGCGATAGGAAGCCTGATCGGCACTTCCTGCGCAATCCTGATGGCCTTGCCGCTGCAATATGCCCTTCGCTCAGGGTTGGATGGGATCCTCAGCGGCATGACTCCCTTGGCGGTTGCTGGGGCGGCGACTGTGCTGATAATATCTCAGTTCAGAAAAGGGAGCGGAGTGCCTGGGACCATTGCATTCATCGTATCGGGGGCGCTGGGGGCGGCGGTGATGTGGCTCCCGATTCCTTCGCACGGTCTGTTCGGCGAGGGGTCGCTGATGTTCCCCATGCTGTCAGGCCTGTTCGGGGTGCCGGCGATGTTGACCGCCGCTTCTGAGGGCAGGATGCCGGCGCAGAGAGAATGCTCCGACCCGGAGGTGGCCGCGGCTGGTCTGAAGGGCGTGCTGATGGGATGCGTGGCAGGATGGTTCCCTGGAATCACTTCGACCGTCGGCGCATCCATATCCGCCTGCTTCATGCCTGAGAACAGACCGGAAAGGTTCATCGCTTCTGTAGCTTCGATAGGATCGGTGACGGCGGTCCTCTCGATAGTGACGCTGTCCGTCTCGGGGAGCGGCAGATCCGGCACAGCCTTGGCGATAGGCGAGATCACCGGGAATTCGCTTTCGGGAACGGCATCGCAGGCGTTCCTGATGCTTCTGGTGGCGGCCGCGATTGGCTCTCTGCTCGGCTATTATTTGACGGTGACGGCAGGGAGAGTTCTCTCGTCGGCTGCCAGCCGCATCGACCAAAAGAAGCTGAACAAAGGCGTCCTCGCACTCACCTCTGTTCTGGTGCTTCTTCTGACCGGGCCCTTCGGGTTGGCCGTACTAGCGATATCCGCGTTGGTCGGGTCCATGCCTCAGGCATTCGGCACAGACAGGACGATTCTGTGCGGATGCCTGCTGTTCCCGGTGCTGATCATGCAGCTGCGATCGCAGCCTGGATGATGCCTTGGACATGAAACGGGCATCGTCCACCACGAAGCGCTCGTGGGTTCCGGAACCTATCTCGCCGCATCCGTCACTGACCTGAACCTTGAATACGAGTCTCCTGCGGTCGACCTCGATGAGTTCGGTCTCGCAGACGATCTCTGCGCCTATCGGGGACGGGGCCGAATGGGCTAAGCCAAGATGGGCCCCTACGGTGCTCTGCCCTTCCGGAAGCTGGGATGCCACGCTCTCCGATGCGGTGGCTTCGATCAGAGCGACCATCGCCGGGGTCGCGAATACCTCCAGCATTCCGCTTCCGAGTGCGGCCGCAGTGTTTTCCGCCGTGACCTTCGCGGTTTTCCTTCCTTTGGTTCCGATTTCCATGGTTTGGAGCATGAGAGGCCAGTATTTTAGGATTCCATGGACCCTTGGTATGAAAGAAAGGCCGGGGAGCAGAATGTCTGCCCCCCTGGGTTTTCACCTCAGAACTCCCTGAAGTATCACATGCGGGGTTCCGTGGTCATCGACTATTTCCGAGTCGACATTGTAGACATCATGAATCATTTGCTCGTTGATGACTTCATTCGGTTCTCCTATTGCATAGATTTTCCCGGGCCTTTGGAGTACGATGACTTTGGTAGCATACTTGGCGGCAAGATTCAGATCGTGGCTGACGGTAAAACAGGTCATCCCTGTCTTATCGGAAAGCCTCCTCAGGAACGCCGAGACATAAATCTGATGCCTTATATCCAGATTCGCAGTAGGCTCGTCTAGCATCAGGATTTTGGGCTCCTGGACCAAACCTCTGGCTATGGATACTTTTTGATGCTGCCCTGCGGAAAGCTCGTTGAAATTCCTTTCCGCCAAGTCCTCGATCTCCATCGCTTTGAGAGCTTTGACCGCAACGGCTATGTCTTCCTTGGAAGTCCTCCATTTCTGACGGGAATATCTCCCTATCAGAACGGTATCCAGAACGGACATCACATTGAAATCGGAAGATATCACGGGAACATATCCTATTATCTTCGAAAGATCGCGGAGATCGTATTCTTCTACGTATTTGTCGAAGACGGATACCGTACCGGATTTGGGTTTGATGAGCCCGTCCACAACCCTTATGAGAGTGGATTTTCCGACTCCGTTGGGCCCGATGATGCACACATACTCCGGCTTGTCTATCTGGAACGATATGTCTTCGAGTACTGTGCGCCCGTCGCCATATCCGCACACCACATTATTGAGACTGATTATGGACATCGCCAAGCCTCTTTCTTCTGTTTAAGTATGAGATACAAGAACATCGGACCTCCGATGAACGCGGTGATAACTCCGACCTGAATGACAGCAGGCGCAATGACGGTCCTCCCGACGACATCCGCGATGGTGAGCAGCGCGGCTCCGAATGCGGCAGATGCGGGTATGAGGAACCTGTTGTCCGACCCTATCACCAGCCTGGAAATGTGGGGAGACACAAGGCCTATGAATCCGATAAGCCCGGTGAAACTGACGACTCCAGCGGCAAGAAGGGAAACAAGCAGCATGCAGGCGATTCTGAGGGAATTGGCGTTCACCCCTATCGAACGGGAACTTTCATCCCCTGTGGAGAGAACGTTTAGCTTGCGCGACATCAGCTGAAGGATGAAATACCCGACGATGACGACACCTGCCATGAAATAGACCTGCACCCAGGTGGCCCCATCTATGGATCCCACCTGCCATGCAAAAATCGCAGACAGCTTATCCGGGTCCGCCCACAGCTTTATCATCGTGGTGCATGCGTTGAAAATATACATGACTGCAATTCCGGCCATGATCATAGTAGTCGGAGAAGCCCCCTTCATCTTCGATACCACTATGATGACAGCGGTAGGTATTAGAGCGAATATGAATGCGTTGGTTACGATTCCGTATGCCCCGTTGGCCACCGTGAATCCGAGCGCGATGGCAATTGTGGCTCCGAAACCGGCTCCAGAAGATATGCCTGTGGTATAAGGATCGGCAAGAGGGTTGCGGAGGATGCTCTGCATCACAGCCCCTGCGGCGCCCAATCCCGCTCCGGCGAGGATTCCGGTACAAATCCTCGGAAGTCTCCAGCCCCATATGAGATAGTCTGCGGTTTCATCGGCTTCCGGAACATTGCCCATCAGGTGTTCGAACACTACCTCATAAGTATGCCAGAATCCGACCTGATAATCTCCGACAGTCATGGCATACCCTGCGGCCAACAGAGCGACAACTAGGCACAATACAATGAACGTGATTTTTTTGATCGTGTTTTTGTGATAGTTTGTTACAGTCTCTTCGATTCTGACATCATCGGCCATCCATGCGTCCACAGCATCGTCGATGATTTTTTCACTGGTATCCAACATTTGACTGCCCCTTCGGAACTGGCGGATCCCTGATGATGGGGTCCGCCAATAAAGACGGGAACGGGCTTTGACGCCCGAACCCGGCAGTTTTGATCAGATATCCATCTGAGGATAGCTGACTTTGTATTCGGTTCCAGTGTAGGAGATGGCTCCGTCCTTGTTCACATCAAGACTGACCACGTTGTAATTGTCGAACCACTCCTGGAGGTCTGCGAGAGCGTCTTCCAAAGTAAACTCGTCAGGATAGATCTGCGCGGCGATGACCTTCATCAGCGGGTAGGCAGAATAGCCGAATGTGTTCGGGTATTCGCTTCCGACGATGTTGCCGTTCTTGTATGCGTTGGTCTTCTCGAAGTTGGAGATCGCGGTCTCGAAAGCCTTGTTGTAGGTCTCGTGCGTGTAGTAGGTGCCGGTGGACTGGTCGTCAGCATATCCGGAATTCCCTGACATGCAGAAGACGATGTAATCGAACTTGCTGCTGTTGGCGACAAGCCACTCTACGTTGTGGTAAACGAACCCGAACTGGTTGGTCCCGTCCTCGTAATAGCAATTTCCGAGGTACTTGTTTATGAGCACATAGCTTCCGTGCCTCTCGTTGGCCAGGATTGAGATCTGGTCTTTGCTGGCGTCATAGCCGCTGATGACGAGTATGCTCTTGTCCTTGTTGGCATCGCCGATCTTGGATTTGAGCTCGTCTCCGATCTCATTGCAGTATTCCATGTATGCCCTGGACTTGTCTTCCTTGTCCATCAGGATGCCCATGGTCTGGATGGTCGAAAGGCAGTAGTTCCCGTTGTACCACAGCTGTATGAAGTCGATGTTCTGCTCGTTGTGGAGGCGGACCGCGAGATCGTGGTTCTCGGTTCTGGGCGTGCAGACAACCAGAGACACACCGTTTGCGATGAATTTCTCTACCGCATCGTCGGTTATGGCGCTGGAGCCGGTTGTCCCCCATTCGATGGTATCGCTATCGGAGAGGGTGGGCCACATTGTGCCGTAAACGGTGGCGGCCTTTGACGCGACTTTGATGTCATCCAGGACCCCGAGAATGGCGCAGGCCTCTGCCTGCTGGTAATAGGTCACGGCTATGTTCCTGTTGGTAAGCGGGAAGTTGACCGGAGTGGCGTCGCCGTAGTAGTCCTGGTAGAAGACCTCGCAGGGCGTCCTGCTGATTATATTGCGCACTATCTCTACGTCCTTCGAGTCTATGGTGCCATCGAGGTTAGCGTCTGCGAAGGGCATGTTGGTACTGTTGTATTTGGTGGTGCCGGCAATGATAGAATTCAGCATGCTGACATCAGTGCTGTCTATGAACAGGTCATTGTTCGCGTTCCCGTAAATGGGCACGTATGTTCCGATTTCTCCGAGGGTGACATCATCATAACTGATGGAGTTGAGCTTCGGATAGCTGGTCTGATAGGCACTTCCTGTGTATGAAACCGCACCCTGCGTAGTCACATCGATATCTACGACGTTGTAGTTGTCGAACCACTCCTGGAGAAGATCTCTGGCGTCGTCTATCGAGATGAGATCGGGATAAACCTGGGCGGCAATCAGAGGAAGAATGGCGTAAGCGGAATACCCGAATATGTTCGGATATGAGCTACCGACGATGTTGCCGTTTTTGTATGCCTTTACTTTGGTGAAGGGCTCGATCTGACTTTCGAAATCGGCGTTGTAGGCTTCCTGGGTGTAATACGTGCCTGTCGTCTGATCATCGGCATATCCGGAAATCCCTGATTTAGCGAAAATGATGTAATCGAATTTGTCGCTATTGGCAACGAGCCATTCCAGATTATGATTGACGAATCCGAACTGGTTGGTTCCGTCCTCATAATATGCATTTCCAAGATATTTGTCGACGAGGACATAGCTTCCGTGCCTCTCGTTGGCCATCAGCTCGAGCTTGTCGGAATCCACATAGTATTTGTCCATGACCAAGAAGTTCTTGGATGTGGTATCGGTGATTTTGCTGGTGAGAAGATCCGACACCTTGTTGCAGTATTCCATGTAAGCTCTGGATTTATCTTCCTTGTCCATCAGGATGCCCATGGTCTGGATGGTAGAGAGGCAGTAGTTCCCGTTGTACCACAGCTGTATGAAGTCGATATTGCGTTCGCTGTGGAGGCGGACCGCGAGATCGTGGTTCTCGGTTCTGGGCGTGCAGACAACCAGAGACACACCGTTTGCGATGAATTTCTCTACCGCATCATCGGTGATGGCGCTGGAGCCGGTTGTCCCCCATTCGATGGTATCGCCGTCGGAAAGGGTGGGCCACATTGTGCCGTAAACGGTGGCGGCCTTTGACGCGACCTTGACATCGTCAAGAACCCCGAGAATGGCGCAGGCTTCTGCCTGCTGGTAGTAGGTCACGGCTATATTCCTGTTGGTCAGCGGGAAGTTGACCGGGGTGGCGTCGCCGTAGTAGTCCTGGTAGAAGACCTCGCAGGGCGTCCTGCTTATGATGTTGCGCACTATCTCGACGTCCTTCGAGTCGATGGCGCCGTCTAGGTTGGCGTCTGCGAAGGGCATGTTGGTACTGTTGTATTTGGTGGTGCCAGCAATTATAGAGTTGATCATCTCGACATCGGTACCATCGATGTACAGATCGTTGTTCGCGTTCCCGTATATGGGCACATAAGTCCCTATATCGCCGAGAACGATGCCGTTGTAATCTTTATTGACTGTGACATTGCATGTTGCAGTTTTTGCCCCGTCGTCAGTCGTGACAGTTATGACGGCAGTTCCTTCAGAAACACCGGTCACAGTTCCATTGGATACCGTAGCTACAGATGTATTGCTGGATTTCCATGTGACATTCTTATTGGTGGCATTGGATGGCAACACAGTGGCCGTCAGCGAAGAAGAAGAACCTTTCGTGATAGCCATAGTAGATTTATCAAGTTCTACGCCAGTAACACTGACCGTTGTAGCCGGAGTGCTGACAGTGACCTTGCATGTCGCTGTCTTGCTGCCGTCGTCCGTAGTCACGGTTATGGTCGCACTGCCCGCTGAAACAGCTTTGACAACACCGTTGGATACCGTAGCTACAGATGTGTTGCTAGATTTCCAAATGACGTTCTTATTGGTGGCGTCAGACGGAGAAATGGTCGGCGTAAGCCTCGTTTCTGAACCCGTGTCCAAAGCAATAGAGGTCTTGTCAAGCGACACCCCGGTGACGCTGACATCTTTCCCATTGTTAGAAGTTAAAACCACCGCTGCCGCGATCGCCGCTAAAGCAACAATCAGGATAGCAACAATAGCTATAATTTTATTCTTTTCCATTTGAATACCGCCTGTTTGTTGGTTAAACTCCAGGTTGTTCATTATAGGAATACTATAAATTTAATAATGTGTGTTATCCAACAATAATATTAGGTTTTTTAAATCATATATCATAATTTTCTGAACCAAAATAAATATATCCAGCTGTATCGCTTAATCTGCCACTCGAACATCCAGAAACACAAATACAATTGAGGACGAAGAAAAGCAGCCGCCAAAAAAAAAAGAAACCTAATATTTGCCCGTGAGCGGGCGAAGGCTAAGAACGACCTCGGCCTCTTCCCGCTCACCGTAAAATGTTTGCGAGGTACACCCCGATGTCAGGCTCAGGACATGAAAGCGCCCGACGCACCAGAGGAAGCTCTTTGACCGGACCTGTCCGCACCAGAGTTCCCAGAATTGCCGTACGCATCTTCAGAATACCCGAAGAGGAATGTGGCGTGGATATGGCCTCCGGCTCCGCCGTTGCCTCCTTTTCCACCAAGACCTCCGGCCCCTCCAGTTCCAGGGCTGTTGCCGTTGCCACCGTTGCCGCCGTTGCCGCCGTTTCCGCCGTTGCCGCCGTTGCCGCCGTTTCCTGGATCAAGGTTAGCCCCACGGGTCCACTCGCTGTAACCCGGAGTTCCGCCGTTTCCGCCCTTACCGCCAGTTCCGCCGTTTCCGCCGTTACCTCCGGATCCAGATTTAACGTTACCTTGGATACTTGATCCTGACGATATGGCAAGGCCGCCGTTTCCGCCGTTACCTCCCTTTCCACCGCTTCCTCCGGTTCCTCCGGTACCAGCGTCAACACGTCCTCCGGTCAATACATTTCCATTAGCTCCGGCCCTACCTGTGGTCCCAGTACCACCAGATCCACCATCGGCGCCGTTTCCGCCGTTACCACCTTGAATCGTCACTGAAGAGCTGGGAAGAGACGATGTCACGCTATTCGCTTGGATAGCGGTACCACCGTTGCCACCGTTGCCACCGTTGCC
>JAFXUX010000046.1 GCA_017524805.1 Candidatus Methanomethylophilaceae archaeon | reverse complement strand
TCCATGCTCTCGAGCGCGTACACCCCTCCTGCGAGGCGCCCGACGTTGTTGTAGTCGGAGTCCCCGACGGAGATGTATCCGGTCATGCTCGAGGCGATGAAGGGGACCTTGTCGGCCTCGGAGAGGCCGGCGAGCTTCGCGTTGATCTGGTCATATGCTCCCGAATAGAACATCACAAGATCGACGGCCCTGTCGGCCCTGTCCATGAGGAGGCCGACGAGCAGGGCGCTGTGCGCGAACAGATCCATCTCGACTGCGGCGGCGGAAATCCTGACGACGTCGATTCCGGCGTTCTCGTAGTCCTGCCAGTTGGTGATGTAGGTCCTGTTCCAGTCGGTGATGAGGGTGGTGACACCCTTCTCGGCGATTATGTTGGAGGATCCGACGGCACCGTTCTCGAAGGGGATCGTGGTGGAGGAGGTTCCGACCTTCTCCACTTTCGTGGTGTCGAGGTAGTACTTGAAGTACTTGTCCACGGAGGTGGCGGAGTAGCTCGCTCCCTTGATCTCCTCTGTGATGCCGAGCATCCACATGAGCATGAACGCGTTGGAGGACCCGGTCATGAGGATGGAATCCACGGGGAACTGGGTTTCCACGATGACGACATCCATCGTACCGTTGTCGTCCTTGTCATGGAAATTGGCGTGCCAGATGTGGGTGGGCTCGCGGGCTATGATCTTCTGGACCACCGCGACGTCCTCGGCATCGATTTTGCCGTCGTTGTTGGCGTCGGCCATCTTGTTCGAATCGTTGGCGGCCTTTCCGATATAGGATTTGATTACGTTGATGTCGTACCTGTCGATGACCATGTTCCCGTCCGCGTTCCCGTAGACTTTGAGGATGGCATCGTCGAAGGATGCGATCTCGGGCGTGAAGGTGGGGTCGCAGAATGCCCTGGCGAACTTCATGAGCTCGTCCTCGTAGTAGGCCTGGCTTATGCAGTCGTTTCCGACGTAAGCGGAATCCTGGATGGGGAGGTTGCAGTACAGGTCGTTGTCGATGGTCCTGTTGAATACGACGACCTTGTTCCCGTCCTGTATAGCTCCGATGCACTGGACGTAACCGTTGTTGGTCGCCTTGTAGTAGGATCCGTAGAGGAAATAGGCGGCGTCGGCCCCGAAAGCGGAGGCTCCGGAGGCTCTGTAATCTTTGACGGTGGCGAATTTGTCGGCCATCCCGATCTTGTCGGTCTGAGAGAGCGCGGTCTCGCCCTTGGATCCGTTCTTGCTGTTCGCGAGGAATTCGTTGAACGCGGCCTTGGCGGCGTCTTCGCTGCCATATCCGTAGACGTAGAGGGTGGCTTCCCTGGTCTTCTCGGGATCGGCGGCTCCGGAGATCCTGGTCCTGAGGTTGCCGTCGGTGGCGAGGGTCACGCAGTTATCGGTTACATCGGTGACCTTCAGGTCTCCGAAGAATCCGTCGTATTTGGAAAGGAAATCGTTGACATATGCCACGGGGACAGAAACCGCGGGGACATAGGACGGGTCGCAGAATGCTTTGGCGAACTTCATGAGCTCGTCTTCATAGGTGGCCTGGCTGATGCAGTCGGTTCCCGCGTAAGAGGAATCCTGGATGGGGAGGTTGCAGTACAGGTCGTTGTCGATGGTCCTGTTGAAGACGACGACTTTGTCTCCGTCCTGGATGGCACCGATGCACTGGACGTAACCGTTGTTGGCCGCCTTATAGTAGGATCCGTAGAGGAAATAGGCGGCGTCGGCCCCGAAAGCGGAGGCTCCGGAGGCCCTGTAGTCCTTGACGGTGACAAAGCTGCTCGCCATGCCGACTTTGTCGGTCTGGGAGAGCGCGGTCTCGCCCTTGGATCCGTTCTTGCTGTTCGCGAGGAATTCGCTGAACGCGGCCTTGGCATCGGCATCGCTGCCGTATCCGTAGACGTAGAGGGTGGCTTCCCTGGTCCTGTCGGGCTCGGCCGCATCGGAGATCCTGGTCCTGAGGTTGCCGTCGGTGGCAAGGGTCACGCAGTTGCCCTCGGTCCCGGTGATCCTGAGGTCTCCGAAGAAGCAGTCGTACTTGGAAAGGAAATTGTTGACGTAGGCCACGGGAGCGGAAACCACGGGGACATAGGTCGGATCGCAGAACGCCTTGGAGAAATCCATGAGGATCTGCTCGTACTGGGCCTGGCTGACGCAGTCTGTTCCCGCGTAAGAGGAATCCTGGATGGGCAGGCTGTAATAGAGGTCGCAGTCCTTGGTCTCGTTGAAAACGATGACCTTGTCTCCGTCCTGGATCGCGCCGATGCACTGGGTGTATCCGTATCCGCCCTCTCCGGGTTTGTAATAAGATCCGTAGAGGTAGTAGGCGGCGTCGGCTCCGAAAGCGGAGGCTCCGGAGGCCCTGTAGTCCTTTACGGTAGCGAAATTGCTAGCCATGCCGACTTTGTCGGTCTGGGAGAGCGCGGTCTCGCCCTTGGATCCGTTCTTGCTGTTCGCAAGGAATTCGTTGAACGCGGCTTTGGCAGCATCCTCGCTGCTGTATCCGTAGACGAGGATGTTGGACTCCCTGAATGCGTTGGGGTCGTATCCGTCAATCCTCGTCTTGAGGTTGCCTTTGGTGGCGAGGGCGACGTAATCGTCTCCGGTCTCCTTGACTTCGAAGTCCCCGAAGGATCCGTCGTATTTGGCGAGGAAATCGTTGACGTAGTTGGTGGGCGCGTATCCCGGACTCACTGCCTTGGAGACGGTGACATTGCAGGTAGCGGTCTTGCCGCCGTCTACGGTTATGGCGGTGATGGTCGCTGTTCCGGCGGCCACTCCGGTGACGACTCCGTCGGCGACGGTGGCGACAGCCGAATTGCTAGTGGCCCAGGTGACGGCCTTGTTGGCCGCATTGGAGGGCTGGACGGTGGCCACAATTGTCGACGTGGATCCCGCTTCGATGGCAATGCTCGTTTTGTCGAGGATGACCCCTATCACTGCTACCTGGGATGCGGTCACGGTGACATCGATGGAATCGGTGAAACCGCCGTCGCTGGTCTTCGCGGTGATCTTCGCTGTCCCGGCGGAGATCCCTGTCACTTTTCCGTTGGTGACGGTGGCTACTTTGTCGTTGCTGGTGGTCCAGACGACGGTTTTATTGGTTGCGTTCGAAGGAGAAATAGTGTATTCGATGTTCGCAGAGTTACCTTCCTGGATGGTCAGAGACGATTGGGCGATGTCGATGCCGGTGACTTTCACTTTGCCGTCATCGTTCCCGCTGTTGCCGTTCCAAATGAACATTGCAGCAATAATCGCTATGATCACCACGGCTACTGCGGCCATAATGGCGATGTTCGATTTCTTCATCGTATCCCTTGGATAATGAATCCAAGTCTGCGTAAAGCATATCCATATTTAAATGGAGTATAGACGTCGATCGGCTCTTCTGTTCATCGCATATGTGCCGTCGGCAAGGGTCTTCTGCTGCGAGTCGAACTCGTCGTCGAGCATGATTATATGGGGTCTGCCGCGGCTGTCTATGACCTCGGAATCGACGCCGTAGACCTCTTTGATGTTCTCCTTGGTCAGAACCTCGGAAGGCGTTCCGATGGCGAAAATCGAGCCTTTGGCAAGCATCAGCATGGCATCCGAATACTTCGCCGCGATGTTCAGGTCGTGGCTGATCATTATGATCAGAATCCCTTTCTCTTGGGACAGCCCCCTGAGGATGCGGGTGACCTCCATCTGGTGCTTGATATCGAGATTGGACGTGGGCTCGTCGAGAAGCAGGATCTCGGGCTCCTGTACGAGGCCTCTGGCAAGCATGACCTTCTGATGCTGCCCTGCCGAGAGCTCGTCGAAAGACCTCAGGGCGAGATCCTCGATGTTGAGGAGCCTCAGAGTATCGTAGACAATGTCCAGATCCTTGTCCAGGGACTTGTAGGTGGCATGGGGATGACGGCCCATCATGACGGTGTCCACGACGGATAGGGGGAAAGCGTCGTTGGCCGAATACGGCACGTAGCCTACCTTCTTGGCCAGATCCTTCAGGGAGATGGAGTCCACCCTGTCCCCGTCTATCAATACCGTCCCCTTGTTCGGAGAGAGGATCCTGTTTATGCAGTGTATGAGCGTGGATTTCCCGACCCCGTTCGGCCCGATGATGGACAGGAGCTGCGGGCCGCTGGCATCCAGCGTGATGTCCTTGAGAACTGGGGCGCTGGAGTACCCGAATTCTATTCCGTCGATTATCAGTCTCATTGCGACACCTCAATTCCATGCGCTCTTCCTGCGCATCTTGATCAGTATGAAAATGAACAGCGGACAGCCTATGATGGCGCTGATTACTCCCACCGGAAGCCCGTACGTACCCGACACCCTGGCGATGCAGTTCGCGATCAGAAGGAAGCATCCCCCGAACGCGGCGGAAGCTGGGATCAGATACTTGGTCTCGGAGCCCACGAACAGCCTGGCGATATGCGGCCCGACAAGCCCCACGAACCCTATCGTTCCGGTGAAGCTGACCACGGCGGCCGTCATGAGCGAGACCACGGTTATCTCCGTGAGGATCGTCCTCTTCGGGTCCACGCCCATCGAATGGGCGGAGTTGGTCCCGGCCATCATGACGTTTATGCGCCTGTTGTGATAGTAAAGGAATGCTATGCAGACGGCGCCGATGGCCAAGGGTATGGGTATGGTATCCCACTTCGTGAGGGACAGCGTTCCGACCCTCCAGGAATAGATGTCCGACAGAGTGTCCTCGGAAGCCGTGATCATGATCAGCGAGACCACGGCCTGGAAGATGTACATCATCGCGATCCCTATCAGGATGACCTTCGTCGGCGTGATCCTCCTGCGGAAGGACAGGATCAGGATGACCGAGACAGGTATCAGGGAGAACATAAAGGCCATTATCACCGTGGCCCAGCGCTCGCCGAACATCGGGAAGAATGAGCTGCCTATGATCGCCAGCGATGCGCCGAGAAGAGCTCCCGACGACACTCCCATCGTATACGGGTCCGCCAGAGGGTTGCGCAGCAGGGACTGCATCACGGCTCCGCCCACGGACAGCACCGCCCCGACTATGACCGCGAATACCGCGATCGGGAGCCTGGTGTTCATGACGATGTCGTCCTCGTACTCATCCGTGATGTTCCCCGTCAGATGCTCGATCAGGATCCTGTAGCAGTCGGCGAAGCTGAGATCGTAAATCCCTATCGAAAGGGACAGGATCAGGGCGATGACTATGACTACGCATATCATCGCGACGAAAGCCCATTTGCGGCGCACGATCCTGTAGTAATCCTCTTTGCCAGCCATCGGAACACATCCTTCTGAGCTTTCCTGCGGACGATGAGATACAGGAATATCGGCGCGCCGACGAACGACATGACCACTCCGAGAGGCACATTGCCGAAGTCCTGGAGAAGGCGGGACACCATATCGGCCAGGACCAGCACCGTCGCGCCCATGAGGATGGATCCGGGAACGACGAATCTGTTGTCCCCTCCGATCAGATAGCGGACGATGTGCGGAGCCACCAGGCCGATGAAGCCTATCACGCCGGTGAACGAGATTATGGACGCGATCAGCACGGAAGTGAGCACGACGCACAGCATGCGGAATCTGGCCACGTCGAGGCCGAGGCTCTTCGCGCTGTTCTCCCCCAGAGAGATTATGTTGAGTTTTCTGGACGAAAGCTGGACGAGCACCGCCGAAAGCACGGTCAGCACCAGCATCAGAGGGATCTGGCTCCAGGACGCGCCCGTAACGCTTCCGACCTGCCAGATGTAAGCGTCCTGCAGGCTCTCTGCGCTGGCGGTTATCATCACCAGCGTGACCATGGAATTGAAGAAGAACGTCAGGGCCGTACCGACCAGAATGATCGTTGCAGGGGAGTTGCCGATCCAGCGTATCATGAAGATTATGACTATGGCCGGGACCAGAGATCCGACGAAGGCGTTGACCACAATCCCCGCCCCGGATGCCGCAGTGGAATATGTGAACCCCATGATGATGGCGGTCACCGCTCCGAGGCAGGCTCCGGAGGATATCCCTGTGGTGTAAGCGTCCGCAAGGGGGTTCTCCATTATGCTCTGCATGACGGTTCCGGCGAGGGCGAGGCCCGCTCCGGCGATGGCAGCCATGATCACTCCGGGCAGGATATTATTGAAGATATAGTAATCATCCCACCATTCCTGCGACCTCACGGGATACGTATTGCCCATGAGGTGGTCCCATATGACCTGGACGGTCTTCGTGAATTCGGTGTCCGTCCCCACGGAAGCCGATATAAGCGTCACTACAACCATCAGAACGAGACATCCGATTATGATGGATATCTTGCGGGAGACAGTGCTTTTGTACTCCTCTTTCTGGGAATCGTATTGGCCGTCGGTCATTGGACTACGCATCCAATGCAAACGCCCCTATTTAATATGGGCGCAGGACAGCAGACTTTATACTCCAACACATATAAAGGAACGATATCCCATGAAAACAAGCGTAATAGCGTTAATAGCCGCGGCTGTGGCGATAGCGGCCATAGCCGGCGCGGCGTTCTTCATGCTCAATGGGAACGGATCCGAAGACGTCAAAGTCACCGGGATCCAGATGGAATCGGAGGCTGGGCTCACGGTCGGAAGCACCTATGTCCTGGAACCGAAAATCCTTCCCTCGAATGCTTCGAACAAATCCGTAAGCTGGAAGACCAGCGACGCATCCGTGGCGACAGTGGACGGCGGGACCGTGAAAGGCATCTCGGCCGGGACGGCCGTCATCACGGCCACAACAGCCGACAGCGGAAAAACAGCCTCATGCGCGGTCACCGTATCCGACCATGCCATCGAAGTGACCGGAATCGCCCTCGACCATACGACCCTCGAAATAGCTTCCGGAAGCTCCGAGAAGCTGAGCGTCATCTTCACCCCCAGCAACGCCACCGACAGAAAAGTTGCCTGGACCAGCAGCGATCCGAAAGTCGCGACAGTGAGCGATGGCACCGTCACCGCCGTCGCCGACGGGAACGCAGTCATCACGGCCACTTCCAGCAGCGGCGGCCACAAAGCGACCTGCGAAGTCAGCGTCTACACCTCCAAAGAAGCGAAACCGATAACCCTGTCCATTTTCGGCAACGCCAACGAGGACCAGACCATCGACCAGAAGGATCTGGACCTCATCAGAAGCCTGATCGGAGACAAAAAAGCGGCCGCGTACCCTTACGCCGACGCCGACAGAGACGGAAAAATAACCGATAAAGACGCGGAAATCGTGAGGAAGATCATCGCCGGGGAAGAGACCCAGGTCACTTTCATCGACCACTATTATCTTGTTGCGGGAGAGACCAGATACGTCACCGTGGATTACCCCCTGAAAGACATAGTGACGCAGAACGCAGACATGCTTCTGCTCACCATGATGATAGACGCGGACGACCAGGTGGCAGGATTCGTCGCCAACGTCGACAACTATCCCAACGAATTCTACAAAGTCACCCACAACAAGACCACGAAGCAGATCGGAAGCACCGCCAGATATCTGTCCGCCGCCGACTGGACCGCCATCAAGAACCTGGACATCGAGCTCCAGTCCAAGGGAAGCAAGATCGGAGCGATCGTGGTCCACAGCGATTCCTCTCTCGGAGACTACAAAGACGACATCCTCAGGGTCGGATTCCCTCTGATATACCTCAGATGCACCGATCCTGTCTATTCCTTCGATGCGGCCGTCCTCCTCGGCGCCCTCATGGGCCCGGACCATGCCGCCAAAGCGCGCGCATACGCGAACGACTGCCGCAGCACCGTGGAAGATGTGAGGGACGCCGTGATGGAGGTTCCGGACGAGGACAGAAAGAGATTCATCGCGCTGTGCATGGTATGCTACATCGCCCAGTCGGAATCCCAGTACACCAACATCGGAACCGAAGCCGGAGGGAGGGAGATGAGCGGCCTGGCAGGCAACACCTCCGTCCGTCTCCAGGACACCGAGGCGATAACCAAATACAACGACAAGATCGATTACATCCTGAACTGCAGGACCGCGGACTGCGACGTCGTCGACCCCGCCGAGCTCTGGGAGGATTCCGGGGTCAGGTACATCGAGAAGAGCAGCCACTACAAGGATATGGTGTGGGTGAACATGTCCATGCCCATCTCCTGCAGGGTGGTCTACGTCGCATCCCTCTTCTATCCGAGCATAATCAGCGGGGATGCCGCAGACAGATACTTCCAGAACGTCGTGGACAAGTACATGTCCTATCTCCATAACACCGAAATCTCGCCCGACGGGCGCTTCGACGTGAAGACCGACATGTTCACCCTCATCGACTATCAGGACTATCTCGACTCCAAAGGCGGAGACATACCCGACAGCGGCGTGGTTTCCGAGATATCGTCCGTCACTATGGCCAACCGCTTCCTGAGCGAGATGGACTTCTCCGGATACAACGGAACCCCCTACACCATAGCGGAGGGAAGCAACGACCAGGAAGCGTCTGTCGTGCCGTCGAGCGGGAAGTACCAGGTCAAATACAAGCTGTACAAGGACGCCGGAGCCCAGTTCGACTCCATCAAAGCGGAATATGAGGGCAAAATCGGCACCCAGTCCGGCATGGGCGGAACATACCAGAAGGTAGAGACTCCAAGCGGATTCACGGAAGGCATAGGCTATTATGTCAACGTCCCGGACAGTTCCGGCGGATACAAGATCGGCTCGTTCTATTACGCGGGATACTACAAAGAATGCCTGGCCGAAATCCATCTGGCCAAGACGGGAATCGCCCTGACCGAGAGCGACTTCGAGAATATCCTGTCCGCAGCATGGGGTATGGACGGATCCGTATCCGCCATCGAATCGGCCGAAAAGTTCGACCTTTCACTGCTCAGCGCCATGAAAGGAAGCCCGTATGCCATCAGCTCCGACAGCGACGACATGAAGGCCAAGATCATGAGCACAACAGCCGGCCCTGGAAAAGAATACTACATCCAGTACGACAACAACGCCGGCGCGGCCGTCGAATACGAATCCAAGAAGGCTGAATTCGAGGAGAAGAACAGCACGGACTACATGGGCGGCAAGCGCATCGCCATCGGGACCTGCGGCTTCGACGGAGGAGCCGGATTCTACGGCAATACCGACCGCGGATTCTCGATGATCCAGTACGTCGGAGTCAAGGACGGATGCTACGCGACGATCTACCTCCGCATGGACAATGCGGCTTTCGACGACGCAAGCGCCGAAAAGATAGTCGGAGCGGTGGCGGCGTCGATAACATGAATGTTACATCTAAAAAGTGATGACATATGAGTAAAAATGCAATGATAGCCGTGATTATCGCTGCGATAGTGATAATAGCGGCAGCGGCGGCCGCTGTCCTGCTCATGAACGACGGGAATGACGGCGGCAAAGACGTCGGCGTGACGGGGGTCAAACTCGACCCCAGCACCGGTGTCGTGGTCGGGGAGACGATATCCCTCAAAGCGGAGGTTCTGCCTTCGAACGCCACCAACAAAAATGTCTCGTGGGCCACCAGCGACGCATCCGTAGCAACAGTGAACGGAGGAACCGTAAAAGGAATCTCCGTAGGGACGGCCGATATAACTGCCACCACAGAAAACGGCGGATACAAAGCGACATGCAAGGTCACGGTGACCGACCAGGAAATAAAGATCACCGGCATCGCCCTTGACAAGACCTCCGTCAGCCTGACTCCGGGGGAAACCGAGAATCTGACCGCGATACTGACTCCCAGCAACGCAACCGACAGGAACATAACCTGGACGACCAGCAACGCCTCTGTGGCTACAGTCAGCGGCGGAGTCGTGAAAGCCGTCGCCGAAGGGGATGCCATCATCACCGCGGCCGCAAACAGCGGCAGCCTCAAAGCGACCTGCTCGGTCAGCGTCTTCACGGCGAAAGAAGCCGAACCCATCCCGTTCTCGATCTTCGGGAACGCCAACGAGGACGGAACCATCGATCAGAAGGACGTGGAGCTCATCGAAAGCCTGATCGGAACCGCCAAAGCCGCCGCATTCCCGTATGCGGATGCTGACGGTGACGGGAAAGTCACTTCCGAAGACGCCGAGATAGTGAAGAAAATGATCAGAGGGGAGAAGACAAAAGTCCGCCTCCTCGACCAGCACGTCTATGACACCGGCAAGAAGAACATCGTCACCGTGGACTATCCCCTGGAGAACATCGTAGCCATCAACCCCGACATGGTCCAGCTGCTGCTGACCTTCGACGGCGACGAGAAGATGATCGGATACGTGGCGAACCAGAGCTCCTACGTCAACAGCTTCTGGAAAGCGGACCACAACGGCTTCACCAGATGCATCGGAACGTCCCCCAGAATTCTGTCCCAGGCCGAATGGACCGAGATTAAGAACATAGACGCCGCCCTCCATGCCAAAGGGGAGGCCATAGGGGCCGTCCTGGCATACAACGACGCCGCCTTGGGCGATTACAAAGACGACCTCAGCGCAGTGGGAATACCTGCGATATATCTGAGATGCACCGATCCCGTCCACTCCATAGATGCCACGGCGATCGTCGGGTTCCTCTGCGGGGCCAACACAAAATACTGCGAGAAGGCCAGCCAGTACTATGCGGACTGCCACGACATGTTCGCGGAGATCGAGCACAAAGTGACTAAAATGGAGGACGAGGACCGCATCAGCTTCATCGCCCTCTGCATGTGGAGCTACATATCCCAGAAGGAATCCCAGTACACCAAGATAGGGCTGCAGGCCGGAGGTCTGGACGCCGCCCAGCTGGAAGGCAACGGATCCACCAAGCTCCAGGACGTGGAAGCCGTCACCATCTACAACGGAAAGATCGACAGCATCCTGAACTGCCGCACCTGCGATTTCACCGCTGTGGATCCGATAGAACTCTGGGAGAACAGCAAGATCGATATCCTGAGGAAATCCAGCGAGTTCGAGAGCATGTTCTTCCTCAACATGTCCATGCCCACTCCGGCGAGGATAATGTATGCCACGTCGATGTTCTATCCGGACCTGATCAGCCAGAAGGAATGCGACGACTATCTGCAGATGATCGTGGACAAATACCTGGGCTATCTGAACAGCACCGATATAGTCGCGGACGGGAAGTTCGACGTCAGAACCGACATGACCACCGTCTGCACCTACCAGGACTACTTGGATGCCAAGGGCGGATCCGTCGGCCCCGAGCCTGATCCGGTGGAATCGGACATCGATGCCGAAGCCCTGGCGGAAAGGTTCTTCTCCATCATGGGAGAGGAGCTCAACGACTCCGGCAACAGATATTCCGAGATCCCTTACGCGATCGACGCGGACAGCGGCGCCCAGAAGGCCGGCGTGACCTCCAGCGGCGGTTCCTACTACGTGAAATACACGATAGCTAGCGACGCCAAGGAGAAATATGAGACCCTGGCGAAAGGATACAACGAAAAGATAGGCAATGACTTCAGAGGAGGCGTCTACACCAAAGTCCCGTTCTCCAACGGCCTCACCGAATCCTGCGGATATTACGTCAACACCCACGGAGAATCGGACACGACCATATTCTGCAGCCTCAAATTCGCCGGATACATCGAGAACTGCGTCGTCGAGTTCCAGATACTCAAGAGACCGTCGATGACCGAAGCGGACATAGAGAGATTCGTGGAAGCGATCTACCCGTCCGCATCCTCGGTATCCGCCGAAGCATGCGCCGAGGCCCTGAGTCTGTCCCTGCTGGACGCATACGCCGGAGCCCCCTTCACCATATCGTCTGCCGACGAAAGATTCGCTGAGATCGTGGATTCCGAGAACAAACGCTTCATCAGGTACAGCACCGACGCGAACGCTTTCACCGATTTCAGCGCCAAAAAGACAGAATACGACGAGAAAGACGACTCCTATGCGGAAGCGCCCAGGATAGATCTCTCCTCCTTCGAGGACGGATACGGGTTCATAGTCCACCGCGATCCCTCGGGAGGCTTCTGGATGCTGTACATGACCGGATACAAGGGCGGATGCTTCACCGATGTCCAGCTGAGAATCAACGACAATTCCTACTCCGCATCGGACGCCAAAACCCTGGCCGATGCCATAGCCGCATCCATAGCGGCCTGAGAAACACCTTTACCGCGCTTCCGGGCGCGGGATCCTCTTCCTTCACGGCGTGAACACGACCATATAAGCGTCCGGAATGAGCTTCTTCAGATCCTTCAGATCGGGATTGTATAGGCGGACCCTGTCGTCCCTGAACGTAGGCTTCCCCAGGAGCTTGGCTACGACGGCGGCTTCGGCGCTACCTTCGACCTTCCATGCGCTCACCTCGCCCGAAGTGTCCGTAGATACATAGATAGGGATGCGGAGGCGCAGCCTCTGGGAGTCATCGCATATGTCCCAGAGCCTCCTGAACTGCTCCTCGCCGACGTCTATCACGGTGCCGTCCCTGAGCCTGTATGTGTAGTCCCCGGACTGCTCCATTTCCATGAGAGAAGGCTTGCTGGAAGCCAGATTCCTGTTCAGGTCCGACATTATGGCCTTGACGAAGTCCATATGCAAGCATCGCCGGCATGGACATATCTTTATCGGCGTTCGGCATCTCTGAGGCATGAAAACCGAGGACGATGCCAGGAGGGCGCTGTCGGAACATCCCTGCTTCTGCGAGGATGCCCACACCAAATTCGCCAGGATGCACATCCCGGTAGCTCCCGCATGCAATATCCAATGCAACTATTGCAACAGAAAATACGACTGCTCCAACGAATCCCGCCCAGGGGTCACCAGCGAAGTCCTTTCCCCCGAAGAAGCGGTCGCCAAGGTCCGCACCGTCAAAGAAAAAATCCCGGAGCTCAGGGTCATAGGCATAGCCGGGCCGGGGGACCCTCTGGCCAACGAAAGCACATTCCGCGCTCTGGAGCTCATCGGAAAGGAGTTCCCCGACCTCACCCTCTGCATATCCACCAACGGTCTGGCCCTGCCGGAGAACGCCGAAAGACTGTATTCTCTGGGCGTAAGGTTCGTCACGGTGACCATGAACGCCATCGATCCGGACATAGGCGCCGAGATCTACGGGTCCGTCCTCTGGGAAGGCAGGAAGCTGACCGGAAGGGAAGGCGCCGAAATGCTTCTGGAAAAGCAGCTGGAAGGCATCGGGAAATGCGTCGGCCTCGGCATGACGGTGAAGATCAACGTCGTAATGGTCCCCGGGATCAATGACGGCCACATCCCCGATCTGGTGAAAAAAGTGAAGTCAATGGGGGCGTACATCGTCAACATCCTTCCTCTGATACCGGTGGAAGGGACCCCGTTCGCCGGGCGCCGCGCCCCTACTCCCAAGGAAAGGAAGGACCTCATGGACCAATGCTCCCTGGACGCGCGCATGATGCGCCATTGCAGGCATTGCAGGGCGGATGCGATCGGGCTTCTGGGCGAGGACAGATCGCAGGAATTCGTCCGCCTGGGAGGATGCTCCGGGGGCTGCGGGCCGAAGCCGGTGACGATAGAGGCCTCCGTAGAAAGGGATGCGGACAAATACGCGGTAGCGACCTCCGACGGGAAGAACGCCGACTGCGGGTTCGGGAACGCACCCAAGTTCTCGCTGTTCAGATCCGACGGCAGGGCCTGCGAATTCATAGGGGAGGTGACCGTGAAAAGGGGCGGAGACGTCTCCGGGGAAAGCCACCGCGGCCACATCGAATCCCTGGTCTCGTCCCTGGGGGATTGCGGATGCGTCATCGTCACGGAAATCGGCGATATGCCCGGGAAAACGCTGAGAAACGTCGGGATAAGGGTGGAGATAGACTCCGGCCCGGCCGAAGCCTGCGTTCTCAGGGCGGCATCGCGCCGTTCCCCCTGACAAGGGCTCCGGCGCCTCAATCCCTTATAATTTATTATAATGGTAGGCATTGGCATGCCCAATCGATGGAGTGCGCATTATGGACGCCCAAGAAATGAGAGACAAATACATCGGCTTCTTCGAATCGAAAGGCCACACCCACATAAGCTCTGCTTCGCTCATCCCAGAGAACGATCCCACGGTCCTCTTCACCACCGCCGGAATGCACCCTCTGGTCCCTTACCTCCTCGGGGAGAAGCATCCGTCCGGAAAGAGGCTCACCGACTATCAGAAATGCGTCAGGACGGGCGACATCGACGAGGTCGGGGACGCCAGCCACCTGACTTTCTTCGAGATGCTCGGGAACTGGTCCCTGGGCGACTACTTCAAAAAGGAATCGATAGGCTACAGCTTCGAGTTCCTGACCGAAGTCCTCGGAATGGACATCAACAGCCTCGCCGTCACCGCGTTCGCAGGAGAGGGCAACATCCCCAGGGACGAGGAGACCGCCGAGATATGGAAGAGCCACGGCCTGAGGGACGACCAGATCTTCTTCTACGGGAAAGAGGACAACTGGTGGGGACCGGCCGGCCAGACCGGACCCTGCGGGCCTGACACGGAGATATTCTTCGACGATGGCAGGCCGAAATGCTGCGCCTCCTGCGGGCCGTCATGCCACTGCGGGAAATACACCGAAATCTGGAACAACGTCTTCATGCAGTACTTCAAAGACGCGGAGGGAAAGTTCACCCCGCTCAAACAGAAGAACGTCGACACCGGAATGGGACTGGAAAGGATTCTCAGGATCCTCAACGGAAAGGAGACCGTGTACGACACCCCTCTCTTCCAGGGTATCATCGGCAACATCGAGGCCATATCCGGCAAGAAATACGGCGCCAACCCGGACGACACCAGGTCTTTCAGGATCATCGCCGACCACATGAGAGCGGCCACGTTCATCCTCGGCGACGGCGTCGTCCCGGCGAAGGTCGGCCAGGGATACATCCTCAGAAGGCTCATCAGAAGGTCCAGCAGATACATGTCCAAGCTCGGGTACGAGGAGCCTTTCATGGAAAAGATCGCCGAGGGCATCATCGGAGAATACGGGAAGGCCTATCCTGAACTGGAAAGGAACAGGGAATTCATCCTGACCAACATCAACAACGAGGAGCTCAAGTTCCACAAAGCCGTCATGAAAGGCCTCAGAAGGTTCGACCAGATGGTAGCCGAGAACGGCGGAGGCGACGTGATGAAGGGGGAGAACGTGTTCAAGCTGTACGACACGTTCGGATTCCCCATCGAGATGACCGTCGAGCTGGCGGCCGAGAAAGGCCTGAAAGTGGACATGGACGACTTCAACAGCAGGTTCAAGACCCACCAGAGCACGTCCAGATCCGGCGCGGAGCAGCAGTTCAAAGGCGGACTCGCGGACCACAGCGAGGAGACCACCAAACTCCACACCGCCACCCATCTCCTGAACGCCGCCCTGAGGAAATTCGTCAGCCCGGACATCCAGCAGAAAGGATCCAACATCACCGCGGACAGGCTGAGGTTCGACTTCAACCTGGACAGGAAATGCACCCCGGAAGAGCTCGCCGAAGTCGAGAAATACGTGAACGACGCGATCAAAGCCGCCATTCCTGTGGTCTGCGAGGAGATGACCTACGAAGAGGCCAAAAAGCGCGGAGCGATCGGCGTGTTCACCGACAAATACGGCGAGATGGTCAAGGTATACACCATCGGCGACGTCTCCTGCGAGATTTGCGGCGGCCCCCACGTCAAGAACACCGCCGAACTGCAGGGATTCAAGATCAAGAAGGAAGAGAGTTCCGCGGCCGGCATCAGACGCATAAAAGCCGTCGTCGGAAAATTCGACTGAAACCGTTTTCCAGGGTCGGGGATGCCCCGGCCCTGATTTCTGATTTTTCCAGCGGATGAACCGCTCACATACCATCAGTAACCAGCTTCAGCAGCAAAGCCAAAGCTATCCCCGCCGAGAAGACCGCGATGGTCCTGTAATTGAACCTGCCGTCGCCCTCGAACGTCTGGGGCACCATCTCAGAGAGAGCGGCGTACATGAATATCCCGGACGCGAAGCAAAGCGCGGGGCTTGTGATGTCTCCTGGGCCGCCGGAAAGGCCGAAATAGCCTACCATCACCGCGATGGGATTCAGAATGACGTAGATCACCATCATTTTCTTGGCCGAATCGTGGGAAGCATTCGAAACTATCTGGGTGGAGAGCGCGAAAACTTCTGTGGCTTTGTTCATGCACATTGCGAACAAGACCACGATCCCTGTGCTCCCGCCGGCCAGAAGTCCCGCCGCGATTACGATGCCGTCGATGAAAACGTCCACGCAGAACCCGATCCACAGGGATCTGACGCTGTTCTCCTTGGAATTCCTCTCCAAGACGAACAGCACATACCCCAGAAGGAGAACCATCAGGAACCCCGCCAGAATATAGTTCATGCATTCGTCGACAGAAACCCCGCTGTATATTCCGTGCTCCAGAGCCTCCGGTATCATCATGAAGAATAGGACGCCCATCATCAGCCCGGCGCTGAGAACCAAGCTCCAACTCTTCGCGGAGGGCTTCTCGTTTATTCGAAAGGGGATGTATGCGAAGACCGCCGCCACTGCGAAGAGGATCAGCGCGTCGACTATCGCATATTCAAAGAGTTCCATGCGCCGTCAATACAATGGAGATTAAAAAATTGCGCCGATTTCAGACGAACTTCGAAGAAGCAGTGGTGGACTGGGCGCGATTTGAACGCGCGACTTCTTGCTTGCAAAGCAAGCGATCTTCCAGCTGATCTACCAGCCCACTGGATGCCCCCTACTTTATATGTGATATTTAAACGTTGGTTTTAAAAAGGCGGAGCAAACATAGGTTCAGATTATCGATTTTATGGAGATACTGGGGGAAGTCCCCCAGCTAAAAGGCTATGCGATCAGGACGACCAGTATACGCCGTTGGAATCTAGGGCATAGCTGCTGTCCGAAGATACAGTTATGGTCGGGGCGCTGGAATACAGCGCAAACACGTATGCGTTGCTTATGCTGACCGGCATCTTGACCACCAATGTCTCATCGGATCCGTAATCCGCTTTCACGTATGTCGAAGCGGACAGGCTGCCGGAAGCTGCTTTGTAAACGCCGCCGCTTACATTGGACATTTCCTGTGTCATGCCGCGGGGACAGATGGCGAGCACGTAACCGCCGGAGTACTTGTACGTAGCATTGGAATCGATCGCGGAGTTTCCGGAGCTGGTGGAAATCACTACCACCTTTCCGCCGGAGATCGTCAGGCCGCCGGCCAAGGAGCAATTGGAATCGATGCCGTCCCCTCCCGCGACCATATAGATGTATCCTCCGGAGATCCTGACGTAACCGTATACGGCGGTGACGGTGCCCCTGTCCTCATTGGTGGTGGCGACCCCGTTGATGCCGTCGTCAATGGACGATATCGTTATGCTCCCGCCGGAGATGTCTATCGTCCCTCCCTCGAGACCCTCGTAGCTATTCTTCACGGCTATTGTGCCGCCGGTTATCGTAAGTGTCCCGTCGGCGTGGATGCCGTCATCGTTGCTGGTCAGAGTGATATCTCCTCCGCTGATGGTGATGTCTCCTTTTCCGAACCCATAGCTGTCCTTGGTGTCGGCGTCGATGGCATCATCATGGTTCGCGTGGAGTGCGTCATCACCGGCGGATACGGCGATGGTCCCGCTTTCTATCGAGATGGAATTGGCTGCCTTGATCCCTTTGGCGGAGTAGGAGGTCTTGTTGCTGTTGCCCTCCTGCATCCATCCCATGCCCGGACCGGAACCGCTGGAGGCGGAGTATGAGCCCAGGGAGATGTTGATTGAAGACGATCCGAAGCTGGACAGGACGAGCATATCCTTGGCGGAGTTCAGGCTGTATTGCGATGAGGAATACTTCCAGTCTGAAGAGGCCTCGGACGATGGGGTGCCGCTGTAGATGTAAAGCGTGACCTTGGCAGCGTCGGAAGGCTTCTCCAGGGTGTAGTAGTAATAGGCGGTGGTTCTGCCCATGAATCCCGTCCCGCCGGTTTCGGCCTTCAGATACGAAGCCTTGACCCATTCGGTGGAGGATCCGTCAGAGAACTGCGCATAGTACGTGTATGAGCTGCTGTACAGCCCGGACGGGACCTTGAGGTACAACGTATCGTCGGAGCTGTCGTATACGGTCTCGGCGCCGCTGTAATAGGCATCCGTATAGATGTTCAGACTCAGCGAATTGCCTTTTGTCTCACATATCACGACGTCATAAGACGAATCTATTCCGTCGCATGCCGCATATATGGTCAGGCTGGTGTTCCCGTCGTCGGAGTTGATGGTCACTATGCCCCTCTGAGCGGTGCTTCCATCGCTCTTGATCTTGGTGTCGGAATCCGAGGTCTTGATACCGTCTCCCTGCCTGGCATACAGAGTTATCGTCCCGGAAGTGATGGTGACGCTGTCGTTGCCCTTGAGAGCGTTGTCGATGCACGATACGGTCAGGGTCAGGTTCTTCACTTCGAGGTCGTTCTTGCTGTGGATGCCTTTGTTGTTCTCGGAAGTGACGGTAAGAGTCCCTTTGCCTTTGAGTTTGAGATCGACCTTGGAATGTATCGCCCCGGAATAAACTCCCTCGACGTCCGAATCGACGGCTTCGCGGGCGTCAGTTATGGTATTGATAGTGTTTTTGGAGGCGGATATGTCGACGTTGTCGCCGGAATAGATAACTATCGGGGACTCGACTTCGCTCCTTATGCTGACGCCGCTGAGATTCAGGGTGAAATCATAAGTCTCGGTTTCGTCGACGTCGATGACGACGTTTCCGTTGAGGTTCCCTTCCATTGTGTATTCGGTATTCTCCGATATGGCGCCGAAAGTGACTGTGTATTCTCCGGTCGAAGAATCTAGGGAATAGGCAACTATGTCCGCGGTCCCTGACTTGCATGTTATGGTGAGCCCGTCTATGGACGGGACGCTCAATGATGAATCTTTCACGACTGTCACATCGAAGGTCGCCGAATGGCTTCCAGAGGTTGCGGTTATGGTCGCTGTTCCCGCTGCGATAGCGGTTACCTTCCCATCGGACGAAACTACCGCGACGGAACCGTCGGAGGACACCCATGATACGGGCTGCGTGGAATTGCTGGGCATTACGGCAGCCGCCAGAGTCAGAGTCTTGCCTACGCTCAAAGTTGAGGAAGAATCGCTGAGAGAGATCGAATCGGTCTCGACGGTGATTGGATTGACTGTGACTTCACAGGCCCCGCTCACAGAGCCGTATGTCGCGGTTATGGTCGCCGACCCTGCCGCGATCGCGGTTACCTTCCCATCGGACGATACCGTCGCGACGGAAATGTCGGAGGATTTCCAGGTCAGAACGTCGGAAGAGTCGCTGGGAGTGACTGCGGCTGTCAAAGTTGCAGTATCCCCGACATTAAGCGACAAAACCCCGCTGCTCAATGAGATGGCGGCGGTCGGCACACTGGCGTCTGCTACGATGATTTCGCATGTCGCTCTGCTGGAATCGGCCTTGGCCGTTATGGTCGCCTTTCCCGCTGACACTGCGGTTATCTTGCCTGAGGAATCAACCGTGGCTACGGATTCGTCGGAAGAAGACCAATTCACGGTCCCTTTCCAGGTGCTGGGGGTTACGGTTGCGGTCAGAGATTTGGTATCGCCGGTTTCCATGGATACGCTGGATGCATCAAGGGAGATCGATGTGCCATCGTCCCCATTGCCGTTCCCTGCTAAAGCGAAGGCGGCAACGGCTATTATGGCGATCGCCGCCAGTATGGCTGCAAGGGCCAATGATTTGTTTGACATTCCCATTCTTACCTTCTTTTGATTTTTTTAAAGGGTTTATGATATGATGATGGAATTAGCGGATCTGTCCGTTACTGTTGAGCCGAAATGGCCGAAAAAAACGCGATCGCAACGGCTGCACGCTGGCATCCAATTGGCGATCACAGTGAAAAGAAGGTACCGCCGTCGAAAACTTGGGCACGAAGATAGACATCAACGGCGGAGGGCCGCATCAGATCGACATAGACGGTTTCTGATTCGTCCCTATCATCCTCGCCTTCCACAGAGGAATCCGAAACGTCGGGAACCAGCGATTCGTCCTCGCGCGATGGGAACGCAGACCTCTCGTCAGAGGAGCGGCCTTCCATCTCCCTTATCATGCTGTATATCAGGTCGCAAAGCTCGGCCTCGCTGGAATCCATGTATTGGAGGAATCTGTAAAGAGCTGCGCTGCTGGCATCGACATCAGCCGATATCTCCAGCAAAGAATACTGGCTTCCTATCTCTTGGACGCTAGAAACCACCTGGAATCCCATCGATTCCAACGTCTTGAGCAGAGCATCGCCGCGGTTCGGGTCCGCTGAAGGATCTAGTATCGCGAAAGAATGGTTTTCATCGTCCATCCTTTCTTTTTTCTCCAGGGCATCCGCGAATCCTCTGATCCTATCCGGTTCATGGAGCGGTATCCCCGATGCGTCGAATACTAAGACCGGGCCGTCGTGCGCAGGCTCTTTCGGTTTGCCGTTATCCATCGCTGGCGGATGGCCTAAAGGCTCGGAAACCCTATTGCCCATCGCTTGGAAATTATCCGCCGGGGGGTTGCCCAAAGGATTTCCCTGTTCCATGGGGCCATAGTTTTTCCGATCGTCCGAGGCATCGCATTCCATCGCCGCCATAGCCAAAGCTAGGACAGCCACAACTATGATAGCAGACAACATCGAACGCCTTGACACGCGATGGCCCAAGCCGTCCCTGTAATTAAAGCTATCATAAGTTTCTCTTCAACTTATTCAAGACCAGGTTTTCGTCTCGAATCGTCGATTGGGCGCCGCATATCCGGGCAGTTTCCTGACGTACCTGCTGACAAGTGTCAAAGCCACCGCAGCCGCAATCACCCCTGCCACGACCATCCCTGTGCACATGATCGGCACCGACGTGACGCACAGAACAGCGAATAACACGGTGGTCGCCACAGAACGTATGGTTGTGACGGCGAGCGCTGCCAAAGGCTTCTTCATCGATTGCATCATCGCGCTGCATATCATCGCCGCAGACATCGTCGGAGCCATAAGCACCGATATGCGGAGGACTGTCTCGAGCTCCGGCCTGAGCGCTTCCATCGAATCGGATACGGTGAACGGCAGCATCAGATAGTGCGCGAATATTATGCACAGCGCCACGAGGATCACCGATATCCCCAGCGCATACTTCATGCACATGCGATACGCGAAAACAGCGTTATCGGGTTTCCCGGCCCCAAGATTGGCGGAGACGACCGGAGTCATGGCCATCGCGAATGAATTCGGCACCATGGCCACGAGAATGACGACGCGGAACGGAACCGAGAACAGCGTCACGGCATCGATGCCTCCGCAGACGATGAGGAAGGTGCGGTTGAGCGCATCCATAGCGTCCATGAGAAACATCTCGGCCATCTTGGGCATGCCCAGATACAGTATCTCCGACATGTCCTTGCGGTCGAAGCGGTACCCTTTGAAGGTGAGAGGAATCGTGGTTCTGCGCGAGAGATAGAAGTAAAGCATCACGGATACAGAAGTGACGGTGGACATCGCGGTGGCAAGGCCGGCGCCTGAGACCCCCATATCCAAAGCGAATATGAATATCGGATCCAAGGCGATGTTCACCAAAGTTCCGATGAGAAGGGCCAGATTGGATTTGTTCGACGCTCCCTCCCCTCTGAGGAAACCGGAAAGCGTAGGCGAGAGCACTTGGAACGCGTTGAAAATGATTATGGGCGTGAGATATTGGGTGCTCATGGCTATGAGCTCCGGAGCGCCCATGAACGAAAGCATGGGGGATATCAGCAGATACACCAGAGGCGCGAGAGCGAAGGCTATGGCGATCGACAGGACAACGCCTTGGGCGATTATCCTCTTCGCTCCTTCCCTATCACCGAACCCTATGCGATGCGCGATGATGACGTTGCATCCAAGGCCGATGCCTAAGCCGACGTCGAATATCACCCAATACAGCGGAGTCACCGATTGGATCGCGCTGACGCTCTCCGACCCGAGCGCGGAGCACCATGCGAGGTCGGCCAGCATGTTGATCTGGCCGGCGACGATGGATATGAAAAAGGGAATAACAGTGACCAGGATGGCCTTCCTGGGGTCCCCTAACATCACTGCCGTATCGCGCTCGGGGTCGGATCTGGCGAAGATGCTCATATCCGCGGTCAGCCCAGATAAGCCCCGTCCGCGCCGCTGGATACCAGGCTGCGGTATTTCTTCTGGACGCCTGTGACCGGCCTGTCCACTTTCTTGGCTTCGGACAGGCGGCGGGCGATCTCAGCGTCAGGGAGCCTAACCTCCAGCTTCCTGGCCGGGATGTCGATGTCTATGATGTCCCCGTCCTTCAGAGCGGCGATCGGACCTCCTGCATATGCTTCAGGGGAAACATGGCCTATTGCGCCTCCCCTGGAAGCCCCGGAAAACCTTCCGTCGGTGATGAGCGCCACGGATTCGCCCAGACCCCTGCCGACTATGAGGCTGGTGGGAGACAGCATCTCGGGCATGCCCGGGGCGCCCTTGGGGCCTTCGTATCTGATGACCACGACATCGCCGGGGACTATCTTCCCGCCCATGATCGCATCGGCGGCATCTTTCTCTCCGTCGAAGACCTTGGCCTTCCCGCTGAACCTCATCATCTTCGGGCTGACCGCAGATTGCTTGATGACAGACCCTTCCGGAGCCAGGTTCCCTTTGAGGACGGCTATCCCGCCCTCAGCATGGAACGGGTTGTCCTTGGATCTGATGACCTCTCCGTCCTTCACCGAGGCTTCGGAAGCTATCTGCTTAATGCTCTTGCCGCTGCCTGTGGGGACGTCGATAAGCGAATCCCTGAGGACATTGAGCACCGCAGGGACTCCGCCGGCGACATCAAGATCTTTGATGCTGTAAGGTCCGCCGGGCCTGAGGCTGGTTATGTGGGGAGTCTCCCTGGATATGGCATCGAAATCCTCCAGGGTCACGGGGCACCCGAAATCCTTGGATATTGCAGGAAGGTGCAGAGCGGTGTTGGTGGATCCGCCTATGGCCATATCCACGCGGATCGCGTTCAGGAACGATTCCCTGGAGACTATGTCCCTGGGCTTGATGTCGCGTTTGGCGAGCTCGACGATCCTTCTCCCGGTCTCTCTGGCGATGGCTATCTTCCTCGCGTCATCCGCCAGGCAGGTTCCGCAGCCGGTGAGGCTTATCCCAAGGGCTTCGGTGAGGCAGGCCATGGTGTTCGCGGTGAAAAGCCCGGAGCAGCTCCCCCTTCCGGGGCATGCGGAGCATTCGATCCTCTTGACGTCGGATTCGTCCATGGTCCCGGCGCTGTATGCTCCGATGGCTTCGAACACAGATTGGAGATCCAGCGATCTGCCGCCGTCCCTGCCGACCTCCATGGCCCCTCCGGTGACCATCAGCCCGGGGACGTTCATCCTCCCCATGGCCATCAGCATCCCGGGAGTGACCTTATCGCAGTTGCTGACGCCGACCCAGCCGTCGAGAGCATGGCCTTCGACCATGACCTCGCAGCAATCCGAGATCACTTCCCTGGAGATTAGCGAATATCTCATCCCTTTGTGGCCCATGGCGATCCCGTCGCAGACCGCGGGCACGCCGAACACGAAGGGCTTCCCGCCGGCTTCGATTATCCCCTCTCTTACGGCCTCGACGATCTCGTTCAGATGTATGTGGCCGGGGACGATGTCGTTCCATGAGTTCGCGATGCCTATGAACGGCTTCCCGAAATCCTCGTCGCCCAGGCCGTCTGCTCTCAGAAGACTTCTGGCCGGAGCCTTGTCTATGCCTTTTTTGACCGCATCGCTTCTCATGGGGATAAGCGATGCGCAACGGCGATTTATCCGTTTTGAAAAATTCAGAAGAAGAAAGGGGAGGGAATCCCTCCCACAGTTTGGATCGTTTATGCGCTGCGGAGGACGATCTCGATGTTGACGCCGTCAGGGACGTTTATCCTCATGAGCTGCCTGAGGGCGCGCTCATCGGCATCGAGGTCTATGAGCCTCTTGTGGATGCGCATCTCCCAGTGGTCCCAGGTCTCGCTTCCCTCTCCGTCGGGGCTCTTCCTGCAGGGGACTTTGAGCTTCTTGGTGGGGAGGGGAACGGGACCGCGGATGTCGACGCCGGTTCTCTGGGAAATCCCTTTGATCTGGGCGCAGACGCCGTCGACCAGCTTGGGGTCGGTTCCGCTCAGGGAGATTCTTGCACGCTGAGACATGTGCATCACTTTCAGGCTTTCTCGACGGAGACGCACACACCGGCAGCGACGGTCTGTCCCATGTCGCGGATGGCGAACCTTCCGAGAGGCCCGAATTCCTTTGCGGGCTCGATGACGAGAGGCTTGGTGGGCTTGAAGACGACGACGGCGTTGTCACCGTTCTTCAGGAAGCTGAGGTCTTCGAGCTTCTTGCCTGCGCGCTGGGCCTGCTGGATCTCGATGAGCTGGCATGCGACCTGGGCGGTGTGGACGTGGAACACGGGGGTGTATCCGACGGTCATGACCGAGGGGTGGTTCAGCACGATGATCTGAGCGGTGAAGGTCTTGGCGACGGATGGGGGCGCATCGACGGGTCCGGCGACGTCTCCCCTCTTGATCTGGTTCTTGGCGACTCCGCCGACGTTGAATCCGACGTTGTCTCCGGGAACGGCCTGGGGCATCTGCTCGTGGTGCATCTCGATGGACTTGACGAGTCCGGAGACGTGGGAGGGCTCGAACATGACTTTCTGGTTGGGCTTCAGGATTCCGGTCTCGACACGTCCGACGGGGACGGTTCCGATACCGGTGATGGTGTAGACGTCCTGAACGGGCAGCCTGAGAGCCTTGTCGGTCTCCTTCTTGGGGACGGTGAGGCCATCCAGAGCCTGGAGGAGGGTGGGTCCCTTGTACCAGGGGGTGTTGGCGGAGATGGTCTTGATGTTGTCTCCCATGTAAGCGGAAACGGGGATGAAGGGAATCGCGTCGGGCTTGAATCCGATCATCATGAAGAGCTTCTTCATTCCCTCGACGGCCTCTTTGTACTTGGCCTCATCGTATTTGACGGCGTCCATCTTGTTGATGGCGACGATGATCTGCCTGATACCGAGGGTGGTAGCGAGGAAGACGTGCTCTTTGGTCTGGGCCTGGGGCCCCTCGATGGCGGAGCAGGTGATGATGGCGGCGTCAGCCTGGGAGGTACCGGTGATCATG
>JAFXUX010000045.1 GCA_017524805.1 Candidatus Methanomethylophilaceae archaeon | reverse complement strand
GATATACTGCCCCGAGCTGATCCCCCCGCACAAAGAGGCGTCCGTAAGCCACACCTTCGGGAGGCATTTCAATGAGCTGCAGATGAGGGCGATAAACGGCGCCGTGTTCGCCAACGGGTTCTACATGATCCAGGGGCCGCCTGGAACCGGCAAGACGCAGGTGATAGCCGAGATAGCCGCCCAAGAGGTGATCCGCGGCCATAAGGTGCTGATAGCAAGCCAAGGGAACAAAGCCGTGGACAACGCTTTCGAGAGGCTCAGGCCTTACAGCTTCATCAGGCCGGTGCGCATAATGGCCGAAAAGAAAGAAAGCGAATACGAGCTCAAGAACATCGTGTCCACGTTCTACGGCGGGATATGCAAGGCCGTCGAGGACAGGATGGACCTTTTCGGCGACCCGGAGCGCAGGGCCGAGATCGACGGCAAGATATCGGAATTCAGAGCGTTCTACAAGGACTCCTACGCCCCGAAAAAAGCCGAGGCCGAGCCGACCATTAGGAAGGTCAGAGCGCTCAGAAAGGACCTCAACGACCGCCTTTACAAGATCAGCTGCGACAACGCCGCCCTGGAATCGTCCAGAAGGAGATACGAGGCCATGTGCGGCAGGCTCGGCAGGCTGGGCGATTTCGAGAGGGACGACTACCGCGACTATGCGTCCAAGATCCTATCGCTGTTCGAGGGCATCGGAGCCCACGACAGGGATTCCGTTGTATTCGGGCCGGACGGTCTGTGCAGCGCCATAGCATCGATCTCAGAGGACGACCTCTACGACACCATAGAGAGATACGAAGGCTTCCGGGATGCCGGCACGCTGCCCAACGACGCGCTGTCGCTGATGTTCGCCGAAGGGATGCCCAATTCCATCCCGAAGATCAAGAACGCTCTGGAGGAGATCCAGGAGATCGTCCGCCGCGAGGCAGAAGCCGAGAGGGATGAAGCGGAAAAGGCATCCAGATACGACCCCAAGGACGAGGATGAGGCCCGCTCGCTTTACGGGGCGAAGATGGATACTTACGCGTCCAATCCGGCATATGCAGAATATCTGGAAGCTGAGAGGCACCTGCACGGCATAGTCTCCGAGCTGTTCTCTCTGATGAAGGTCACCGACCGCTATGAGACGATGGATGAGGCCAGGAGGATAGTGGACAAAGAGGCCAAGGTCTTAGACGCGTTCAGCGGGATGAACCTTAGGGAGACCATGGCCGCATGCAGGGACATAGACGGATACCTCAGAACGGAAAGCGTGGCCGGGATAGATTCCGACCAGCTCATCGACGAGCTGTCGTCTTGCGTCAACGTGGTGGGCATGACCTGCACGGCAAGGGAGATCGCTTCCAGATCGAATGCGAGGGAATTCCCCGAGATAGACCTGAGAAAGATGGGGATAGACGTGGCCATCATCGACGAGGTGAGCAAAGTCCCGTTCCCGGAGCTGATACGCCCCATGTCCTACGCGAAGAAGGTCATCCTGGTGGGGGACCACAAGCAGCTTCCGCCGGTATACAACGAGAGGGCCGAGGACGACACCATGGAGGAGCTCAACGCGAAATACGCCAGAATGTATTCCGAGCCTCTGTTCATGTCCATGTTCGACCGGGCGTCAGAGGATTCCAAGACCATGCTGAAGACGCAGTACCGCATGACGTCCCAGATAATGGGGGTGATCAACAGATTCTACGGAGGCGCCCTGGAAATGCCGGAGGGCATCCCCGAGAGGAGCCACCGCATGAGGATAGACGGCAGGACCCGCCCGCTGATAACTCCCGAGCATTCCGTTCTGTTCATAGACTGCAAAGGAAAGGAACGCAGGGAAGGCGGCAGCACTTCGTTCGTCAACGACGCCGAAGCCGATGCCGTCGCCAAGCTGGTTAAACTTCTGGATTCCAGATGCCGCTGCGATTCTTTCGGCAACCCTCTGGGCTCTGAAAGGAGCGTCCCGATGAGCATGGGCGTGATTACCCCATACGCCGACCAGATCAGATCGATCAAGAGGATACTGCGCATGGACGGCAGGAACGGATTCAGGCTGAGGTCGTTCAGAAACGACGGCGAGGAGCGGTTCATGGTCAAATCCGTGGACGATTTCCAGGGCGACGAGCGCGACGTGATCATCGTTTCCCTGGTCAGGACCACCAAATCGAAGTTCATATCCGATTTCAGGAGGATAAACGTCGCGATGAGCCGCGCCAGACGCCTTCTGATAATCGTGGGCGATGCTGACTCCCTCGGAAAGGTCTCCGTCGATCTGGACGGCAACGGGAGATACTCCAACGCATACCAGGACATAATCTCGGATCTGAAGCTGGCCGACTGCTTCGCCGATGCATCTGAAATACCGGAGGCGGCAGAATGAGCGGCGACCTCTCGGTTTCGATGGAACTGCCGGTGATGAAGGTCCGGTACCTGGCGTCATTGCACCAGGTCAAGAGGGCCTCGGGGCTGGAATACCTGGTCATGAAGATGGTCGAGATCGGACAGACCATCGGATCCCAGGATCTGGACATACAGCACATGATGGGGGTGTTCTCGATGCACTCAGATCTGTTCCCTCTGGTTCTGGACGAGATAAACCGCCTGAGAAACGTGGGGATGCTGAGGCACAACCTGAGCAGGATAGACCAGACCACGCCGATCCGCAGGATATCCATAACGGAGACTGGGGAGGAGCTGCTGGGGAAGAACATCACCGCCTCGGAAAGGAAGAGCGTGGACAAGGTCATCGTCTATTGCCCCTGGAAAACGGACAAGTTCGCTCCGGACTATAACATCGCGTTCCTCGAGAAGCGCATGAGGATCCCCTTCGGGAAGGATAAGTCTCAGGAAGCCATAGACCACATCGGCAGCCACAGATTCGAGTTCGGCATAGACCCGGACGCCACGATCAAGAACCCGAGGATAGACACGGCGGATGCCCCCATGGGCATGGCGGAATGCCAGCTGCGCGTGTATTTCGACGCCTCCGAAAGGTTTTTCCGTCCGATCCCGGCGCAGGGGCTTGATATAGAGTACATAGCCGGAACCTGCGACTCGGCGAAGATAATCAGAGGCCTGCCGCCGGCCGCCTTCGAGATCCCGGGGGCGCGCTTCGAAGTTAAGAGATGGGCCGATTCCCCGCCGGAAGGTTGCGAATGGATCTTACCCTGGGATCTGGATCTGGGGAGCGGCGTGCTGTTCTACGGCCCGGACATCTCCAAGGTCTCGCGGGAGGACGCCGCGAAGCTCCCGGAAGGATTCGGATGCGACGCGATGGTCGTCTCTTCCGAGAGGCAGGGGATGATGTGCTGGTTCGTCAGGATCCCGGTTTCGGTGGAAGGCTTCGAAGGGTCGGCGCCGGCGAGATTGGTGGCCTTCAAACGGATGACCAAAAAGGAGATCGATTCCGCCGTGGGCATGGCCATCGCCGGGAAGCGCATATCACACGCCGACGAGCTCGCCGCTCTGGACAGGACCGCCCGCGCGCTGGGGGACGACGGCATTCTTGTCGGGCGCGTGATAGGCAGCCTGACCCCCGGGGACCTGGATTCCCTGAGGAAAGCCCTGGCTAACATCTCGGGTCTGAACCGCGAAGTCTCCAAGCTTGCGGACGCGCTGGATGAAACGCTGTCGATATGGGTCACAGACGGTCTGGCGCTGTCTGACGCCGCCAAATTCGCCGAGATCTGCGCCCGCAGAGGCTATCCGCTGAAGGGCGAGAAATCTCTGCCCAGAATATTCAAGGCATATGGCGCAGCCGCGGCCGCGGAATGGGCCTATTCGGCGGGCACCCCTCCGGAAAGCTTCGAAAGCAGGTCAGATCTGATCGGCGCCATAACCGCATCGATCATATCCGGAAAGCCGCTTCCCGGGAATTCCAAGGAGATGGGCCCGGCGCGCCAGGCGGCCGAATCCATGGGCACGCTGATGAGAATCACCGGGATCAGATCGCCGGAGACGTATCGGCTGGATCCGGAATCGATCGAAGGCGAATCGGGAAAGGAGATTGACAAGGCGCAGACGGCCCTCTCGCAATCGATGGCTTCGGTCCTTGTCAGATATCATGCCATCGCCCAAAACGCGTCCTGGGCCAAGATAGAGGGCCTAGCGGCGATATTCCATGCGATAGCCGATTCCGTTAGGAGGAAGCCCAAGACCGAATCCGAATTCGCCGCCGAAGAGAACGGATTCCTGTTCTGCCGCTGGCTCAGATGGCTCGCCGTGTCCAGGATCCGCAAGCTCGAAGGGGATGGGCTTGAAGAAGAGATTCTCCGGAGCTTCAGAACCTCCGGCCGCATGACTTTGGCAGATTACGCGGAATTCGACAGGTTCCTCGCCTTCTCGGATTCCTGCCTGGGGGAGGACGTCCTCCGTACCATAGATCCGGCCCAAAGGGCTGCATGGGCCGAGCTGGTCTTCGCCATAATAAAGCTGAAGCGCAATTGAAGCGGGCCTCTTGGCGATGGATATTTATATGACACGATAATTGGACAGCCAGGTGGGTTTTACGGAAAAAGAAATCACCAGATTCGAGAAGGCAAGGATAATCGGCGCCCGTGCGCTGCAGATATCCTGCGGAGCCCCTACCTTCGCCGACCCCGACGTCATCGCCGACATGTTGGATCCCATCGACATCGCGGAGGCCGAATTCAACGAGGGCCTCATCCCCATCAGCGTCATCAGGAAGCGATTCCTTTCTCAAACCGCTTAAATCCCTTTCTCTCTCATTATTGGCTTTTCCTGAGGGCCGCGCCATCGCTCATGAAGATGCATCCGCGGACGTTCTCGGCGGTGTGATCCAGGATATGGCCTTCGCTGTCGGCCAGAGTCAGCCCGAAAAAGGCGCTGGACCCCAACGATTCAAGGCTTCTGGGCAATGAGAGCCTGGACAGCGATATGCAATCGGAGAACGCTCCTTTGCCTATGTGCGAGACGCCCTCCGGGATATCCGCCTCTAAGAGCGACATGCATTTGAAAAAGGACATGTCCTCGATCTTTGTGACTCCGCTCTGGATGGTCATTGAGTTCATAGAGATGCAATCGGAGAATGTGCCCTCCCTGATGACGCCCAATCTCGGAGGAACGGCGGCTTCCAGCAGAGAAGCGCAACCCGAGAAAGCCCAGCTTCCAAGGAAATCTACGCTCTCGGGCAGCGATGCGGTGCGGAGCCTGAAGCAATCTGCGAAGGCGGATTCTCCGATGCATTGGACCCCCTCCGGCATCTCTATCTGAGCGAGGGATATGCAGCCGTAGAAGGCTTTCCTGCCGATGAATTCTAGACCGGGCGGCAGAGATACGGATTCCAAAGACTGGCATCCGGAGAAGGCCTCCTCGGCTATGTGGATGACACCCTGCGGAATCTTCGCGCTGATCAGCGGCAGCCCTTGGAAAGCCCTCTCGCCGATGGCCACAACCGGACGGTCGCACCCGCCGATGCGCACCTCTCTTGGGACGGAGATGCTTGTGGCCTCAGAATCGCATCCCGTGAGCGCGACAGCGCCGTCCCGAAGTTCGAACGCCATCCCATCGATCTCAACCTTTTCCGCCATGATGGCCGGATTGATTCCTTGCTTATAATTCCGGCGAGTTCCCGAGCCTGAAAGAGTGCTTCCTTCCCGTCTCATTAGCAATGAGGTCCAGAGATCCGTCTGAGATGTCGTATACCGAGCTGTGCCCGGTATGCCACATGTCGACCACGCCTTTGCCGTCGAATTTCTTAATGGCGCGGTCTATGCGGGCTTCCATCCAATCCTCGGCCACCATCCCCACGCGGAAATCGCCCTCGCCTTTGCGGGTGTAATCGTTGTAATATTCGCTGTACCAGAACGGGACTGTAGAGCGATCATATGTCTTGGAATACCAGGCCTTCGACAGCAGACGCATCATGCTTTCCCTGTCAGTGACGCCCGCATAGCCATCCGATAGGACGCCATACCTCTCCAGCCCATGAGAATGGGGGGAAAGGTCAGCCCTTTTGTAGACCCCTGTGAGATGGAAATTGGACATTATGCGGACGCCGTAGGTAAGGCACAGCTTGCCTCCGATGAACTCGGCCACCGCGGAACCGATGGAATCCATGAGCATGTAATGCATCTCGAACCCGCCCATGTGGCTTTTGGGGATGGAATGGATGTCCAGATTGCGCAGGAGGTCCACGGCCTCATGGACAGAACCCGCATTGTCCAGGAGATACCTCACGATCAGTGCCATAGACATCCTTTTGAACCCGGGGCGGGTGGATTGGGTTTTCCCGCGGTCGCTCACGGTGATCCCATTCACGCTGCATGCGAATCCGGCATCGTTGACGCCGTCCATCGTCATGAACGGGACGTATTGGAAGAGAGGCGAATCCTCCCCCGATTCGACCTCAGCCGCGGGGATGAGGGATGACGATACCCCGAGAGTGGCGTGCCTCCCTCCCCAAGCCGGGGTGCTTACCACGATATCTGCTTTGTCTCCGATGGCCCAATCGTAATTCCGCCCCAACAGGCTGCCTTTTGATATGGATGAGCATGAAAAGCCGTCCGGTGGGTTCTCGCCGAAGAAACTTTCGGCGGCGTCATAATCGTATCCGGAACATGACATCGCATACAGCATGTCATCGATCCGTTCGGGTTCCGAGCGCCTCCAAGCCATGGCGGGTCATATGTCGCAACCGTAAAAAAATCTCCTTTCCGTGCCATCGGAAAGGAAGTGAAAAATTTGGGGCCGAAGCCCCGTTGAATCAGCGTGACCCTTTGATGGGTGCGGCTTCTTTTTTCCCGTTGCCAGCGCCGAAATTGATTCCGCAGGAGACTTCAGGATGGTGGGTGTGGTTCCAATACTGGATGAGCAGCCAGCAGGGAACGTAGGCGAAGGTTGCCGCAATCCCCACGAACACATACAGCAGGCCCATGGTGATGTATACGTAATAGAGCAGGCCGGGGATCATGAAGAAGAACTCGAAGATCGCCATGAAGACCGCTCCGGCATACCAGATCTTGCCCACTTTGTAGACTCTCTCGACGTTCTTGAACCTGGGGTCCCTGCGGGATTTGATGAAGGCGCAGCAGCACATGCCGAGCGCTATGGCGAATCCCAGCGCGGAAACAGCAAGAATCTGAGACGCAGTTATTCCCGCGACTATGATGAAGAACCCTATGAAGGCCTCGAAGAACATGGCGTTCATGGGAACCCCGTATTTGTTGGTCTTGGAGAACATCATGGGCATGTTGCCGTCCGAAGCCATGATCTGGATAGTTCTTGCGGTGGCGAGGAAAGCGCTCTGGATGATCATGACCATACCGGCGATGAGAAGGATAACGGCGAGGAGACCTCCGATGTCACCGAAGTCGCCTCTGGCGATGGGGATGAGGGTGGAAGCTCCGGCCTCTTCGATGCCAGCCTGCCCAAGGGTTCCGTACATGCAGAATGCGATGACGAAATACATGAACAAGCAGAGAAGGCCGCAGGCGGTGAGCGCTTTGGGTACGTCTTTGCTTGGGTCTTTGTATTCTGCCCCGTAGGTAGCCGCAGATTCCCATCCGACAGCGCTCCACTGGGCGACGGTGAAACATCCGAGGACCATCAGAATGGTGTCCCCGTCCCATATCCAGGAGCTTCCGCTCCACGATTTGGAAGTGGGAACCATCTCGCTCGTGATCGTGTCCAAGTTGAAGTTTCCGTTGAAAAGGGGCACAAGACAGATGATCAGAATGGGGATGATCGTGATGATAGCGAGGATGAGCTGCACTTTGGCGCCGCCCTCGAGACCTTTGCGGCCGCTGACTATGATGAATCCATAGATGAGAGCCCCGATGGCGAGGTAGAACAGAGTTCCGGTCATTCCGTCGAACCCCAGGTCAAAGTAATCGTTGATATAGACGCCGGTCATGATCGTGAAGATCGGAATGACCGGAACCCAAGTGGCGAAATAAGCCCAGGCTCCCAGCGACCCTATGACTCTGCCCATGTTGATCTTTTTGTTCTTGTATTTATCATCGTCCCTGTAAACGTGCTGAATGGAACCTCCGATGCCTGCGACGCCGAATGTGGCGCACATCTCGCCCAGAGGGAGATTCAGCAGGAATCCAGAAAGGACTGAGAACACCCATATGAGGATGCTCATGGCCCAGAGGTTCAATGAAAGATCGCACAGTGACGGGACGATCAGAATCGGAATACCCATAGCAATTATGAGACCCTGCTTCCAGTCGATCGTCCTGAGAAGCTCGTAGGTACCGCTCTGGGTACCGGCGTTTTCTGCGTCTGGCATTGAAATGACCTCACTCGCAACCGCCAAGCGGATGCAATCGATATTGTCATGACGATGGGGTATAAATTTGTTGATGTTTCAATGAAAATATAGCAGAGGCAATATTATTTAATTTAACCTATAAAAATGGATGAATCTAAATATGGTAACTTCACATTAAATAGAGGTTTCCCTACAATAAATCCGCAACAAAAATAAATCGATGGATGCATTACCCTGAAATGGTTGGGGCGCAACTATAGGGAGGATACCGATTAGCAGAGCGGTGTCACGCCCCAACCTATTTATGAGATTGTTCTGCCTGCATATATATGTTTTTTGTAATATGCTAAATATTAGAAATAATTTTGATAAAAATATTTTATTTTTAATGAGATTATATAAAATATAATGATGAATCAATCATATTATTGAGTGAGCATCTTATTAGCTGAAACGTCATGAAAAATGAGATTTAAGGGGTTTGGGGCGGGAACCCGAAGGCCCGCCCGTTTGGGTTTTCGTGCTCAGACGTAATAGTAGTACAGAGTGACGTCCTTGGTTATGGGTCCGAAGATTACCTCGGAGTTCTCGGCGTCGATGACGTGTATCTGCAGGGTGCCGACGTCGTACTCGGCGGAATGGTAGTCGCCGTCGATGCCGTCGCTGGAGATCACGATGGCCTTCCCTATGTCCGATCCGTATGCCTGGACGACCTGGTCGAACCGCTCGCCGTAGGCGACGGTATCGCTGAAGCTGTAGGATCCGTCCCCGGCGTAGGAGAGGGTGACGGTCAGATAGATCCTCTCGAACTCGAACTCCAT
>JAFXUX010000044.1 GCA_017524805.1 Candidatus Methanomethylophilaceae archaeon | reverse complement strand
GTATGATCTAGCACACGTCCAGGTTTCGTATGTTCCGGCAGTCATCGGGCTTTATCCGTCCTCATCCTCCAATGCGGAGCCCTGTGCCTCTTCCCCGGCCGAGTTCCTCTGGGTCGGGTGCATGATTTGATTCTATGAATCTGCAACTTACGTCGCGTAATCTCCTGCACTGCAACACCATATATAAAAGTTTCTTTATACCAACACAACGGGAATCCTGTTCCAGCAGCCAAAAAGACCGCACTCCAAAAACGGCCAGCAATCCGGTCGATAATAGTTTATTAAAGAAGAATCGAACAACATATAGCAAATAGTTTTATCGATAGCGTTTCCTTTGCCTCCAGAAAGCCAGTGATCATCGGCTTTCGCCGGTGACCGCATGAAAAACGCCATAAGGATAGGGTATATGGGAATTCCATTCTCCAACAGCGAAGAGATGGCAGCCATATTCTCCAAGAAATTCGATCTCAACAATTCTGAGCTTGTGCCTCTCATGTCGGCCAAAAACGTCATCGATGCCCTGGTCTCGAGAGAAATTGATTATGGCGTCCTTGCGGTGGAGAACAAATACGCGGGGATAGTCCAGGAATCCGAAGAGGCCAAAAAAGGGGTGCGCAACCTCCTGGAATTGGATCTGATGTGGTCGCCCATCCACCACTGCGTATTCAAAAGGAGACCTGAAGACCCCGTCACAAAGCTTGTCTCCCACATCCAAGCGCTGCATCAATCCCAAAACAATCTCCGCAGGCTGTATCCCGAAGCGGAAATGGTGGAATGCGAGGACACGGCCTATGCCGCCGAGATGCTTTCCAAAGGGATGCTCGAAGAAGGTTCCGCCGCGGTCTGCAGAAAAGATGCCGGAGAGCATTACGGCCTTTATCTCGACAACGAGAATGTGGAAGATATGGAAGACAACATGACCAAATTCTCATTGGTCAGGTTGGAATGAGAGATCCTGATCCATGATGGCGAGCGCCGCCATGGCTTCAACAACAGCAACTGCGCGAGGAACTATGCATGGATCGTGCCTTCCTTTGATTTCGATGCGGTCATCCTTCATCTCTTTCAGGTTGACCGTCCTCTGTGGCTTGGATATCGAAGGGGTAGGCTTGAATGCTACATTGAAAGTCAATGGCATCCCGTCGCTCATGCCTCCGCAGACGCCTCCCATGTTGTTGCTCAGAGCTGTTATTTTACCATCCTTGACGGCATACTGATCGTTGCTTTCCGAGCCTCTCATCGAAGCGAGACCGAAGCCTTTCCCGAATTCGACTCCTTTGGCGGCCGGGATCGAGAACATCATCCTCGCTATGGAGACATCCAGCGCATCGAACCATATGCCTCCGAACCCGATCGGAAGGCCCACGGCCATGCACCCGACGACTCCTCCGACGCTGTCGCCATCTGCGGACGCGGCCAGAATCGCTTCCTCCATCTTTGCGTCCAACCTGTCATCCGCGGCGCGGGTCTTCCTGGATTTTGAGGCGTCTATCTCCTCGAACGAGCGCTCTTTGCCATCGATGACATCCGCGATCTGCTTCGAGTAAGCGGCGATCCTGATGCCTTTGGCAGCCAGATACTGCTGCGCTATGGCTCCGGCCGCCACCAGCGGAGCTGTCATCCTGCCTGAGAACTGCGCCCCGCCGGCGACTTCGAAGCCTTCGAACTTGATAAGCGCCGGAAGATCGGCGTGGCCGGGTCTGGGGGTGACATTGAAACCTGCGTACGCGGAGGAATCCTTGTTCCCGTTCATTATCCTGATCAGAACACGCCCAGTGACTTTGCCATCTTCGACGCCTTCCTCCAGGATCACTTCGTCCTTCTCCTTGCGGGGGGTTCCGATTCCGCTTTTGGGCTTGCGGAGATCCATTGCCCTGGCGATATTGTCGGGGTCGATCTCCATCCCCGTCGGCAGCCCGTCGATGTAGCAGCCTATGGATTCGGCGTGGCTCTTGCCGAAAAGCCCTATCCTCAAGGTATTTCCGACCGAATACAGCTCCATATCAGCACCTCATGCCCAACGAGCGCATGGCATCCGGGAAACCGGGATACGAAACGTTCCAGCAGCCGTCGTCCTCCATGGATACCGGGCCTTCGGAAACCAACGAAGCCACGGCGGCCGACATCATCAGCCTGTGGTCCCCGCCATGCTCTATCCTGCCTCCGCGAAGCTTGGGGACGCCGTTTATGACGCAGCCGTCGTCCGTGCCTTCTATGTCCGCGCCCAGCGATTTCAGCATCCTTTCCACCGACTCTATCCTGTCGCTCTCTTTGAATCTGAGCTGAGGGGCCCCGTAAAGCCTGCTCGTGCCTTCCGCGGTGCTCAGCAGAACCGCGACAACTGGGAATAGATCAGGTATGTCCGAGAGATCGACGTCGATGGCCGACGGCCTGCCGACGCGGGAACATGTGACACATCCCCCGTCCGATTCCACCGAGCATCCGGATTCCCTGAGTATGTCGACTATCTTTCTGTCGCCCTGGGGCCCATCAAGATCCAGGCCCATGACTTTGACGCTGCCTGAGAGCCCGCCGGCGACCAATGGGAATGCCGCGGAAGAGAAATCGGCTGGTATCTCGATGTCGCAGGGGACGTACCTCTGCGGCTCGACATGATATCCTGTGGATGTCCTCTCAACTTCCGCGCCGAATCTTCCCATCACGGACAGCGTAATGTCCACATACGGCCTGGAAACCTGCTTCCCTTCCAGAATTATATCCATAGGCCTGCCCACCAGAGGGGACATTATCAGCATGGACGACACGAACTGCGAGCTCAAACTTCCGTCTATCCTTATCTCGTTCCCTTCGATCGGACCGCTTATCCTCAGAGGAGCCTTGCCGCCTTCGGAAGAGCATTTTGCTCCGCATCTCTGGAGGGCGTCCAGAAGGGGGCCCATCGGCCTTTTCCGGATGGATTCGTCGCCTGTTATCACGGTCTCCGACGGGAACAGGGCGGCGAGGCCCGACATCAGCCTCATCGTGGTCCCCGAATTCAGCACGTCTATCGTCCTGTCCGGAGCATGGATCCCGTCCGAACTGACTGTTATCCCGGAATCGGTCACATCAACCGAGGCGCCCATCGACCTTACGGCATCGATGGTGGCGCGAGTATCGAACGAATCCAAGGGGTTTGTGATCTCGCATCTCCCCCCGGAAAGAGCGGCCAAGATTATCGCCCTATGAGTGTAGCTTTTGGAGGGAGGAACCTCGGCCATCCCCTCGATCCTTCCCCCGCTGAAAGTGATGTCTGTCATGATGTCTCCGTGATTATGCATGGGCATCCGAGCCCTTCCGCCATTCTTCCGCCGTCTCCGCGCTCGGTCAGAACCGCGGTCGCTGGACCTGTTCCAGATATCCCTGCGGCCAGCGCGCCCAGATCCAGCGCCTTCCGGGCGAGGTCGGAGCCTCCCCCGATGATTTGCGATACGTATTCTCCGTTCTTCGTCAGGACGCCCAGATAGCCGTCCCTTATCTCCGGGACCAGCGCCTCGTATTCGCCCTTAAGCGCCTTGTAGCGCTCGACCGGGACCTTGCTTTTGGGTATGGACCTGTCGGGCACGCAAATCACCACGTCATAGGCGGGGATCTCGTCTCTTGAAATGAGAATATTGCGCGAGTTGTCGGTGACGACCAGACCTCCGAGCCCGCATCCGCAGGCGTCATCGAACGCCCCGGTTATGGTGACTTTGCATTCTTTGGCGCATGAGACGCCCAGCTTTATGATGTCCAATGGGTCGATCCGCCTGCCATAATAGTTCAGAACCGCGGATATGACCGCGTTGCAGACAGAGCTGGAGCTTTTAAGGCCCATCGACGGCGGGATATCTGTTTTGACTTCCAGATGGTAATCGATCCGATCTTCGCCCAGCAATTCCAGGGTTCTCTCAACGCATCTTTCCGCCAGATTCGGGCTCAGCTGCGGGCGGTCGACAAGGTGTACCGCTGTAGCATCAGCAGGCTCGAACCTCGCCTCGGTCTTCAGGGCTATCCCTATGGTAGAACCGATCCCGCAGGGGATGGCATTCATCACCGATATCGCCCCTCCTGAGACGCCTATCCCGGCCATCGGAGCGCCCCCTTCATAGCCGATATGTCCGGTTCCTTGCCGAACCAGATGCGGAACGATTCCGCTCCCTGGCCGACGAGCATGTCCGCCCCGTCGGCGATGCGGCACCCCCGGGATCTGGCCGAGGAGACCAAGGGCGTATCCCTTCCGTAGACCATGTCGAAAACAACCTGGTCTCCGCGCAGATTCGAGATGTCCGCGGGGTATTCCCCTTCCACCAGACCTATCGGGGTGCAGTTGACGACCAATCCGAACTTGGAAACGTCGCCTTCGAACGGCTCCGAGCCGAAATCCCTGCACAGAGCGGATACAGTTTCCTTGTTCCTCCCAGCGACGCTCACGGAAGAACCGGCACGGGAAAGCGCGTAAACCGCTGCTCTGGCGGCCCCTCCGGATCCCATGACCAGAGATTCGGACCCTTTGAGATCGGCTCCCAACAGCGCGAACTCTATTCCGCGGACGTCTGTATTCTCGCCCAGGAGTTTTCCGCTGCGGTTAGAGATGGTGTTCACCGCCCCTACGTCCTCTGCGACATCCGATATGCAATCCAGATGCGGGATTATCTCTTGCTTGTATGGTATCGTGACGTTCATCCCTCTGATGTCGTAGGCGCGGATAACTTCCTCTATGCCATCGAGGGACGGCGAGTCGAACCTCAGATATTTGCCGCTGATCCCCGCTTTCTCCATGGCGGCGCCCTGCATCGCCGGAGATCTGGAATGCGACAGAGGATGCCCGACGATGCCCAGAATCTCGCATCCGTCGCCCAATCTCTCCATCTCATCGGCGCTGAGCTGTCCCGGGGCCGTCGGGGCGCCGACATATCCGAACGTGAATTCGTTGCCGAGGCACCTCTGCCTTATGCGCGTGACCTCGCCCAGCTCCCCCATGCCCAGCAGGACATGCTTCCTGCCCAACCTTTTGGCCGCATCGGATATAGAGGCCAAATCCGCGAAAGAACGGACTGAGAACGCACCTTTCGATATCTCCTGATCCCCATCCGAAAGCATCCTGACTATGGAGTCTGCATCCGGGGTTCCGGAGAAATCATGGAACGACTTGATCTTCCTGTGCTTGGTGGCGATGTCTCTCTCCCCGACGTCCACGAGGCCCCGGAAAGAGTCTGGCACCGCCGATATGTCCTTCCCGCAGAGGGTGATCAGGGATTCCTCCCCCACGCCCGCGGGTATCCCGCCGAACACGTCCAAGCGGATCTCGTGCATACCCGAGCCCTCCCTCAGAGGGGTCTCGGACCCGTACGCTGCGCAGACCTTCATTCACTTCTCCGTGATGGACTCTTGGACGGCCATGCCGAAATGCCTGCCGCCGGATTCCAGCTTCGCCAGGACCTTGTCGCCCGGCACGATGGCGGTGACGGATTTGGATCCCTCTTTGGTGACCAGCTTGATAGTCTCGGCATTCTGGAGCACTACCGAATAATCCCTGCTCCCGTCGGTGGCTGTGACCATCAGAAGGGGCCTCTTCTCGACCTTGCTCCTGCCCACCGAAGCGGGGAAAGTCTTGCCGTCCCTCCCGCAGACCAGAACGCTGTCTCCGGCGGAGATCTCGGCGAGATATCTCGTCCCGCCCCCGGGAACTTCTATGTAGCTGTGCACGGCGCCCGCGTTGACTCTGAACGGCCTGCTGGCGACGTACCCGCTGTCCTCGCTCTCGGACTGTACCAGAAACAGGCAGTTCGAGAAGGAGCCTATGAGCATCCCCTGGCCGGGAGACATCATGCTGCACGTGTCTATGCAGACCCTGTCGCCCGTCTCCACCGGGACGACGGATTTCACGGCGATTTCGGTGAGCTCCTCGGACTTCGTCTTCGACAGGATCTCGCCGAATTTCCTGAGCTCCAAAGGATTGCGTACGTCTATGGCCACGCCGTCGACGCCCTTCTCCATGGTCTCGAGGAAAAGCTTCGCGTCGCCGATGTCGGATGCGCATGCGTAAACCTCGGTTCCGGAGCCGGAGAATTTGGCGATCATGTTCTCCAAGGGGATGACTGTCCAGTCCGTAGTCGATACTATCACGGCCTTCTTCTTCCCGGCCATGGACATCGCCTTTTCCTGGTCCTCGGGAGTGCCGATTCCGACGAACGCGTAATCGCCGGAGACAGATTCGCCATCCTCCGTGTAAATAACCTCCATCCTGCCCAGGCCCTCGAAATCCTCGTCGCCTTTCCTTAGAATGAAGCTGCAGATCCCGGTTTCGAGGCCGTTGGTGACCAGATCCTTCCTGGCTTCCCTGTCTTCGGGGCCGTCTGCCCTCACTATGAGCTTACCCATGGATTCGCCTCAGAGGAATTTGGCGGCCTCGTCCACGGAGTAGCCGTCGAGGACTATGCTGGAGATGGCTTTGGTTATGCCCATGACGTTCCTGTTCTGGAAGACGTTCCTTCCGATGGAGACCCCATGCCCTCCGGCCTCGATGGAATCATGGACCATGTTGAGGATGTCCATGTCGGAATCCATCTTGGGACCGCCGGCGATGACCACAGGCGAGAGGGCGCCTCTGCAGACGTCCCTGAAGGTGTCTATGTCCCCGGTGTAGCTGACTTTGACTATGTCGGCGCCGATCTCCGAGGAAGCTCTGGCGCAATGGGCTATGGCCTGCGGATCGAACGAATTCTTGATCTGGGGGCCGCGGGGATACGCCATGATTATGAGGGGCATACCCCAATCGTTGCACTGCTCGGAGATCTTTCCTGCCTGCTCGAGCATCGAGGGCTCGTCCTCGGATCCGAAGTTGATGTGTATGGACACGGCATCCGCGCCGTATTTGATCGCTTCCTCTATGGTGGTGATCTGAACCTTGGTGAGCTTGTTCGGCCCCAGATCGGTGGAAGCAGAGAGATGCATGATGAGCCCCACATCCCTCCCGGACTGGCGGTAAGAGTACCTTATGAGACCTTTGTGCATCAGAACCGCGGTCGCCCCTCCGTTGGAGACGTCGTCTACGGTCTTCCTCATATCGATGAGGCCGTCGAGCGGCCCTACGGATATTCCGTGGTCCATCGGGACTATGACCGCGTTGCCGGTCCTCCTGTCCATTATCCTTTCCATGCGGATGCTTTTCCCGTACATCATGTATTATCCCTGCCATAATTCTCCATTTTTTATTAATTTATTATCGTTTTCCGTAAAAGTATTCCCTGCCTGCGTCCATCAGCGACACGAATCCCGAGGGATCGTCGCTCAATGAGCATTCCCTGAGATCCTCCACGGCGCCGGCGAAAAGCGACCACATCTCCTCCCTGTGCGAGTTCATATGCTGGATCTCGTAGTAGAGCATGGGATCCTCGGAAGCCACGGACATGTTGGTGTCCAGGCCTTTATTGAAAGTGGTGGAAGATACGGTCCTGAGGTCCTCGAAGGAATAACCGCTCCTCTGCAGAACGGTGAATAACGCTATGTTGACCGCATGCGTAAGTCCTAAAACGTATGACATGTAGGAATCGTGCTCCGAAAGGCCCATGACCCTGATGTTCCCGCCGCTGTCCGAGAAAAGGTCGGCGGCTTCCTCTGCGGCTTCGCGGTTCCCGCAGTCGCAGACGATGAGGTTCCTGCCGTACATAGAAGTGGCAGACGGCCCGAACATGGGGTGGACGGAGCATACCTTCATGCTCTTGGCCATCTCCCTCAGCGCGGGCTCCGCAGGGGTCTTCAAAGAGGCAAGATCGAAGATCAGAGTATCAGGGGAGCATATGCCTTTCAGCTGCCCCAGAATCCCGGCTACTGAATGGATGGGGACGGAAATGATGACGGCATCGCATCCGGCGCAATCCTCTATGGATAAGCCATTATCCAAAGCGGGGTCTATGGCGATTACCTCATGCCCGGAGTCACTCAGGAAATCCGCCGTCCAAACGCCCATCTTCCCGGCGCCGCCTATTATCGCGATTTTCTTGCCTACTCTGCCGGAAGGAACCCTGGATTCTACCTCGACGGCTTCCTTGATGAGCGCGCGGGCGACGTTCTCCATCGCTTCGCGGCTGAGGCCGGCTTGCATCCCCGCTTCGACGTATCTGGAGACGACCTTCCGCTCAACAGATTCGTTGCGTATGGGAAGGTTTCTCTCCCTTTTGATCTCGCCGACCTTCTTTGCCAGCTCGGTGCGCTCAGCTATGAGCCCCACTATCTCGGCGTCTATCCTGCCAATGCCTTCTCTCAGCTCGTCCAGCCCCATGGGATCGCTTCCCTTCGGATGCGCCGGCGAACCTCAACAGTGAAAGCGGCGCGTTACCGTGACACGTGTTAACACGGAACACTATATATCATTATCTGGAAAAATGGCCCCTCCCGGCGAGGGGAGAGGCAGTTTAGTTTCAGTTGGAAATGTCGGACGAGGGCAAAGTTCCGCTGAGGTACTGCTCGTATCCGTACAGATCCAGCAATCCGTGCCCGGAAAGGCAGAACACGATGGTCTTCTCCTCGTTCTTCTCCTTGGCCTCGAGAGCCAGATCGATGGCTGCCTTGACTGCGTGGCAGGATTCGGGAGCGGGTATGATTCCCTCGGTCCTGGCCATCATGACTCCGGCCTCGAAAGTCTGGGTCTGATCGTAGGACCTCGCAGAAAGCAATCCGGTATCGTACGCGGCAGAAACCAAAGGCGACATGCCGTGGTATCTGAGACCGCCCGCGTGGATCGAAGAGGGTATAAAGTCGCTTCCGAGGGTGTACATCATCAGCAGAGGCGTGAACCCGGCGGTGTCGCCGTAGTCGTACTTGAATTCCCCTTCGGTGAGGGAGGGCGCGGCTTTGGGCTCGACGGCGACGAACTGGGTGTCCTTGAATCCTGTGCCGCGGATCTTCTCTCCGAGCATGGGGAACGTCAGTCCGGCGAAATTGGAGCCTCCTCCCGTGCAGGCTACGACGTAATCCGGGCTGATTTCAGCCATGGACATCTGCTGGATGGTCTCCTGGCCTATGACAGTCTGGTGGAGCATGACGTGGTTCAGCACGCTTCCCAGAGAGTAACAGATCTCGGGATCTTTCGCGGCCATCTCGCAGGCCTCGGAGATCGCGATTCCCAAGGAACCGGAAGTCTCGGGGTGCTCCTTGAGGATTTTCTTTCCGAACTCGGTGTGCTCGCTGGGGGACGCATAGATCTTGGCGCCATAGGTGTTGATGATGGTCTTCCTCAGGGGCTTTGCCATGAAGCTTCCTTTGACCATGAACACGGTGGTGTCCAAGCCATAAAGGTTGGAGACCATGGCGAGAGCGGTTCCCCACTGTCCCGCGCCTGTCTCGGTGGTGAGTGTGTGGACCCCTGCTTCCGCGTTGTAATAGGCCTGGGCGAGAGCGGTGTTGCCTTTGTGGCTTCCCAGCGGGCTCATGTCCTCCCTCTTGAAATAGATCTTTGCGGGAGTCTTGAGGTGTTTCTCGAGCCTGTATGCCCTCTGGAGCGGAGCGGGTCTGTTCAGATAGATCAGATTGTCGCGGACCTCTTCGGGGATGTCGATGTACCTCTCGGTCGAGCCCTCCTGCCTGATGATCTCTTTGCAGAAGATGGGCTCGAAATCCTCGGGTTTGGCGGGCTCTCCGGTGCCCGGGTTGAGCGGGGGCTTCAGCCCTGGAAGGTCGGATGCCAGGTTGTACCATCTTTTGGGTATGTCCTCTGGCGACAGATTGATTCTCGCATCTCTGGGAATTGCCATGTCTGGTGGAACCATACGTACTGTATATAATAATATCATTCATTAATGTATAATAATATACAATTGAAAGAAACCGATACGCAAAAATGAACAAAGAAAATAGCCCAATGCACTGATTTGTGCCTTGGCTCATACTGCAACCGGGAATGGGATTGAAGGGGCCCGGGGGAAATCCCCGGGCGTTTCGGCGTCACTTGTGAATGACGAAGGTCATCGAGGAGATGTCCAGCTTGTCGCCGTTGAAGAACTTGTCGACGAGCTGCTGGTGCAGGGCGTCGGCGAATCCGGCGGGGACGATGTCCGGATGGAGGATCTCGGCGGCGTAAGCGACCCTGAGAGGCACGGGCATTCCGCCGCAGATTATGAACTGGCCGTCGGTGCCGTTCACCCAGTCGGCGAAGGGCGCGGTGTAGTCGCTCCACTTCTTGTCGAAGTCCTCGGTTCCGTCGTAGAAGTTGCCGGTCCTGAGGTGCAGGAT
>JAFXUX010000043.1 GCA_017524805.1 Candidatus Methanomethylophilaceae archaeon | reverse complement strand
CGTATCGTTAGCGTCAACTGTTCGGGATGCGGGCGGATATGTATTCGGAGACCAGATCGAGCATCTGGGGAGGGACGTAGATCTTCGCTGGCGGGTAGACGTCCTTGATATCCAGGCGGATGAAGCAGCGCTCTTTGTCGATGATGATGCCGTGCGCTCTGGAGTAATCGATCTGAAATCCCGGATCCATATTCGAGTCAAGGCCTTGGTTCACAGAGGAAAGCTCTACGGCATCCCTTGCCAGCATCCGTACGAGGCTGGGGCCGGATAATCCGAGATCCAAGCGCTCTTCCATGTAGGCTTCGCGTGTGGAGCACCATTCCTCTCCCAAGCAGCATACTTTGGTCTTCCTTCCGTCGTGGTATATCCATGCGTAGCCGTCCGGCAGGCGGACGAGATCGTAGAGGTTGTCTTCGCCGAAAACCGTCCTGAAGTCTTTGGCAACCTCGCTCGCAGATACGTCGGATTCCCTTACTTTGAGGGGGATCGGAGGTTGATTGCTTTTTCCGCGTCCGAACAGTGCCATAATATCCAATCGCTTTTTCGGATATATGTTGGTACTGGGTCCAGTCCAAAGTTGCACTATAGTTTTTTCTAATTAGAACTATAGTCCTTCATTTGAGTTTCTTGAGCTTCCCTTGGTTCATGGCGTTCTCGAACCCTTTCATTTCTTCCTCGGTTATCGTTACTTTATCGCCTTTGGCATATTTCGTATTCGTAACCCAGTTGGTGAACGGCGCGAGGACCTTGTATTTCGCCCCTTCCGAAACCGTCTTCTTCGGCTCCGGCTTCCCTTTGAGGTCGGTGTAGTTGCCGCTGTAAACCGTGACGGTGCCGTCTTTGACCTCGGCGACTCTGTCGCACACGTTGTCCAGGAAATACCTGTCGTGGGTGACGGCAATCACGGTCCCGTCGTATTCGGCCAAAGCCTGCTCCAGGATGTGCTTCGATTGGATGTCCACATAGTTCGTGGGCTCGTCCAGGACCAGAAGGTTTGTCTCCCCGTGCAGGAGGAGGCACATGGACACTCTGGCCCTCTGCCCGCCGGACAGCGTGTTTATCTTCCTGGTGACGTCGTCTCCGAAGAGCAGGAACCTCGCGAGCATATTCCTGGCGTCGGCCTTTCTGTCCGGCCCGATCGCAAGGAGTATCTGCTCCTCCGCGGTGAGGTTCATGTCCAGATTCTCGTGGTTCTGAGAATAGTATCCGATCTTCGCCCCGGGAGCCACCCAAAGGCTTCCTTCGCACGGAATCTCCCCGAGGATGGCTTTGAGAAGCGAGGATTTCCCGGCTCCGTTGGGCCCGAATATGCCGAGCTTATCCCCTTTGTCGATCTCCAAATTCACGTTCCTCAGCACGGTTTTTCCTTCGTACCCGATAGAGAGGTTCTCAGCCATCAGGACGTTCTTCCCGGATTTGCGGGCGGCCTGGATCTTCACCGTTATTTCCTTCTGCTCCTCGGCTTTCTCTTTCTTCTCGATCTTGGAGACCATCATCAGCCTGGTCTTGTAGTCGCTCATGTACCTGCGCTGGTCGTGGAACATCTGCTCGGCGATGGCTTCCTGCTTTTTCTTCTGCGCCTGGTATCTCTCGTATTCCTTGTTCTGGCGCTCGATGTCCAGATTCTTCTTCTCCACATAGGCGGAATAGTTGCCCTTGTACTCCCTGGACTTCCCGTTCTCGATCTCCATCGTCCTCTGGGCGATCCTGTCCAGGAAATACCTGTCATGGCTCACGACGACCACGGCGCAATCGGAGGACAGTATGGCGTTCTCCATCCATTCTATGGTGTCGATATCCAGATGGGATGTCGGCTCGTCCAGCATGAGAAGGTCGCAGTCGCTTATCTGCACCGCGAGCTTCGCCAGCATGACTTTGGTGCGCTCGCCTCCCGACAGCGAAGAATAGACTCTGCCCATGGAGTCTTTGGGGAACCCGATCTCCGCGAGGATGCCCTCCAATTTCCCCTCGATCTCGGAGTCGAATTTCGAGATTTTGCTCTCCAGATCGGCGCTCTCCTCGGCCAGGGCGTTCCAGTCGACATCGCCTCCGGCCATCATAGCCTCGTCGATCTCGGCCATCCTTTTCCTGATGTCTTCGACGTATCTGTACGATCCGGTCAGAATCTCCCTGACGGTGCCGTTCATGTCCACGTCGGCGAACTGCTTCATGTATCCGATTTTGGACGTCCGTCTGGTGAGCTCTCCGGTGTCTGCTTTCTCGTCTCCCAGAAGGATGCGGAGGAAGGTGCTCTTGCCGGCGCCGTTGGTCCCGACCAGGGCTATCCTGTCGCCTTCGTTTATCTGGAGGCTGGCGTCCTCCAATACTTTCACCGGGCCGAAGGATTTGCTGATGGACTGGGCTTTCAGGAGCATGCTGAACTGAACTGCGGAACGGATTTATGCTTTTCCGATTTGCCGTGGCACATGATAGACGGGATTTTCGAGGTCGGGATGCTGCTGTGCTTCGCGGCGGCGTGGCCGTTCAACATCCGCAAATCATACGTATCCAGGACGGCAAGAGGGAAGAGCATAGGGTTCGAGGCCGTCGTCGAGATAGGGTATCTGTTCGGGATGACAAACAACTGGATCGAAGGGATGGATTATGTCATGGCCTTCTACGTGTTCGATTTCTTCCTCGTCGCGACCGATATGGCTCTGTGGTTCCGCAACCGCCGTCTCGACGAGATGAACACGGCATAAGAAGAGGAAAAGAGGTTTCGGAAGGGTCCCGGCTCACATCCAGCCCTTGATCCTTTCCGTGAAGTCCTCGAAGGCTTCCGGTATGTGGAGGTTCTGCGGGCATACCTTCTCGCATTCCCCGCATCCGATGCACGCGCTAGGGCGGCTGTCTTCGGGCAGAGATTTGATGTAGAACGGGGCTATGAAATCCGACGCTCCCGTGAACATCAGCTGGTTGTAGCTCGCTATGAGGTCCGGGATGTCCAGGTCCATAGGGCATTTCGGAACGCAGTAGCGGCACGCGGTGCAGGGCAGGGTCTGGCGGGCGGTCATCCCTTTGCCTATCTTTTCGAGGGTTTCCGTCTCTCTGGCGTCCGTGGGCCTCTCCGTTCCGAAGATCTCTATGTTTTCTTTCAGCTGCTCCATCGACGAGGCGCCGGTGAGTATGACTTTGGCCTCCGGGATCGACTGGAGGAAACGGAACGCCCATTCCGCGGGTTTCACGCCCGGGCGCAGCTTCTCCAGCTCCGCCTTGCCGTCCTCGGGGATGTCAATCAGCTTCCCGCCGCGCATGGGCTCCATCACCCATACGGGGATGCCCAGCTCCTCGAGCATCTCCACTTTCTTCTCTCCGTCCTGGAATTCCCAGTCCACGTAGTTCAGCTGCAGCTGGCAGAATTCCATGTTTTCCCCGTAGGCGTCCAGGAATTTCCTTATGGTATCCATGTTCCCGTGGGCGGAGAACCCGAGGTGGGATATCTTCCCGGCATCCCTCTGCTCCAGAAGGTAATCGTATATGCCGTAGCTCCTGTCTAGATACTGGTTCACGTTCATCTCGTTGACGTTGTGGAACATATAGAAGTCGAAGTAGCTGATTCCGAGCTTCTTCAGCTGCTCCGGGAAGATGGACTTAGCCTTGGGCATATTGGAAAGGTCGTAGCCGGGGAATTTGTCCGCGATATAGATCCTGTCCCTCGGAAGGCGCCCGAGAACTTTCCCCATGACCGTCTCCGAGTTGCCTCCGTGGTATCCGTATGCGGTGTCGAAATAGTTGATGCCGTGCTCGAAAGCATAATCCACCATCCTGGCGACCTGCTCCTCGTCTATCGCCGAATCGTTCCCGCCGACGGTCGGGAGACGCATGCACCCCATCCCCAGCTGGGACAGGCGTTTACCTTTGAAATCCTTGTAAATCATTTTCATCGGCTCCTGGGCCGGATTGGCGGCCCCGACGCGGGAAAATATCGCGATTGGTTTCATAATTGTATCGCAGGCGCCGTCGCAGCAGCTCGGACGGGCGGCCTCTCGATCTGGCCCCGTGGACCGCTATGTACAGGGCCATATCCGCTATTGCGATCGCCGCCATGAGCAGGAAGTTCCCGCGGAACCCGAGGGCATCCTTCAGCGCCCCGTGGAGCATCGGGCCGACGCAATAGGACAGGTCCAGGAAGACGTTGAACGTCGAAATCGCCACGGAATACCTGGATTTCGGGGCCTTCCTGACTACGACGCTCTGTACGACCGAGGACAGCTGAGCCATGAGGAACCCGAGGAATATCCCGGCGAACACCAGATGCCATCCTTCCGACGCTTCGGCGTAGAGGAAGAACCCGATTATCCCCAGGAGGAAGAACGGCAGGAGTGCGGCGTTCTCCCCGCGGCTGTCGTAGATCCTGCCTAGGAATATCCTGGAGACGAGCGTCCCCACCGACACGAAGACGAAGAAGAAGGTCGCGATCTCCTCCATCCCTATGTCTTCGCCGTACAGGGAAGTGAACGTGAGGACTCCGGAATACGCGAAGAAGAACAGGAATCCCACCAAGGCGAGAGGGACGGCCGAAGGCTCTATGAAATCCCTGACGGAGATGCCGGAGCGCGCCGGAGCCGATCCGAATTCGGAGCGGTCGTCCCTCATGCCCAACGCAATGGCAGCAGCGGCCGCCGCGAACACGGTTGCGAGGGTGAACATGTCCCCGTATGTGCCGTTTTCCAGCAGCCACATGCACAGGAAAGGCCCTATCGCGGACGAAATGGTGAACGACAGCGAGAAGTATCCTATGCCCTCCCCTCTGCGGGACGCGGGCAGACCTTCCACAACAGCGGCGTTGATCGCCGTGCCTGCCAGCCCGTAAACGAATCCCTGGACAATTCTTATCGCAGCCAGAGCGATCGGATTCCCGGTCACGAAATACAGGGGGGTGACTGCGGCGGCCATAGCCATTCCGGCGGCGGCGACCCTCCCTTTCCCCCATCTGTCCACCCTGGATGCGCACAGGATCCTCGCGGCCAGGTCCCCGATTATGAGGGCGCTGGTGAGCAGGCCGGCGGCGGCTCCCGTGAGCCCCAGCCCGTTCTCGGAATAGCTGGCCATCCCGGTGAACATCATGAAGAAGAACATCGCGGTGAAGAACATCACAGCCCAGCAGACGGCGAAGTTCCGCGTCACTACAGGTTCTTTCTTCATGCCCATCCTTACCGAACGGGCATTATTTACGTGATTCCCAAAAGGGCGCGAACTATTCATATCCGCACTGCGTCTTATTTCCATGACTGGCAGGGACGAGATAGTGGATGCCATCGAAGGCTCGTACGACGGCGATTCCCCGCCGGCGGTCTTCACCCAGACCGGAACTTATGAGCAGATGGAAGCCTGCGGCAGGTTCTGGCCTGAGGCCAACTGGGATCCCGCGGCGATGGCGGAGCTGGCGCTTCAGCTATCCAGGAGGTATGGATTCTCTACTGCCCGCGTGCCATTCTCCATAACCACGGAGGCGGAGACTTTGGGCTGCGGTGTGGATCCCGGGGCCAAGAACAGGCAGCCGTCGATTTCCAAGGCGCCCTTCAGCGTTTGCGACCGTCCGGATCTCCCGCTTCAGCCGGAGGAATTCCCATTCGCCGGCACCTGCGGGAAGGTCATGGAATCGTTGGGCAGGATAAGAGCCGAAAAGGATGGCGTCTTCCTGGTGGCGGGCATGGTCGACCCAGCGTTCCTGACGATGAACCTTCTCGGAGCGGAGGCCTTTCTGATGGCCACGATCTCCGATCCGGACGGATGCCTAAGGTGGATCGATTCTATGGTGCCATACATCTCGGAGTACGGCAAAGCAATGTCCGAGAGGAGCGATTGCGTCATGATGATATGCTCCGCGGGGACTGGAATGCTCTCGCCGGATATGGTGGACCGCACGATCGTTCCGGGAGACAGGAAGGTTTTCGCGTCCATCAGGGAATCGTTCAGGGCCGCCCATTGCTGCGAAGCCGCCGGAAAGGTCTCGGAAGGTCTGTTCTCTCTGGGCGAGGATGTCCTGTCCATGGTAACCGACGACGACCCGGAAGGAGTCTTAAGGTCTGCGGGGGACGTCAAGGTCATCGGGGGCTCCAACCCCGTCAGGGATCTGCTTCTGGGCGACCCCAAATCCATCGCGTCCAAGGCGAAGAGGTATTCTGACATGGGATACGCGCTCATCGGCCCGGAATGCGGCGTACCGCCAATGACTCCGGGGAAGAATCTGGCTGCTTTAGCGTCGTATCGTGGCGGAGCTCGGCGAGGCTTCTCCCGACGGGAATGTATTAACCCGTAATAGGCCATTACGCGCGCATGGTAGACCTTCCGGACATCCAGACGACCGAAGAGGGCCGCGAATACGAGAAGAACATCATGATGGTCCTCAGCGGAGAGAAAAAGGACTATCCCAGCTATTTCGGCGGGTTCATGATCGCTTCCGGCGTGGAGTTCGACGTCATCAGCCCGATCGACGAGACGATAAAATTCGGTATATTCCAGGAGCCTGAGGACGGCATAATGCTCGAAGCCGTCACTTCCGCCGTCAAAGCCCAGAAGGAGTGGGCCAAGGTTCCCTCAGCTGAGAGGGCCGCCTATTTCGAGATGCCTTTGAGGACGATTGAAGCCCGCAGGCTGTTCTATGCCGCGGCTGTCACCGTGGCCACCGGGATGGCTAGGGAAGACGCCCTTTTGGAGGTTGACAGGCTCATAGAGATAATGCGGAAGGCGATCGCGGACGGGAAGGCTGGCATCAAAGGCGATCCGACCGGCGTTTGGGCGGTCATTTCCGCGCATAATTCCCCTCTGGCCGCTCCGGCGGGATATGCCGTGGCAGCTATGGTGGCAGGGAATTCCGTAATCATGAATCCTTCGAGGTACTGCCCGTCGCCGCTTTACATGTTCTACAGCTTGGCCGAGAAGGCCGGGCTTCCCGGAGGGGTGCTGAACCTCATCGTAGATACCAGGGACAAGACCACGGACGATCTCGCCAACGATATGCGCGTCGCAGGCGTAGTCGCCGCTGGATCAGGGGAGAGGCTCGAAGATCTGATGTTCCTTCAGGTCGACGATGAGCTCGGATTCATCAACGAAATCAAGGGCATGAATCCGGCGATCGTGTACCATCCCGCCGACATGAAGGCCGCCGCCCGCGCCGTAGCAGAATCAGCGTTCGCATACTCGGGCCAGAGGCCGTTCTCATGCTCTAAGGTCATAGTCACGGCCGATGAGCAGAGGAAATTCTTGGACGCGCTGACCGCGGAGGTGGGAAAGATCGTCATTTCCGATCCGGTAAACGATACCACTTTCTCCGGCCCGATAATATCCAGGAAGTCGGAGGAGAGGTACAGGGCGCTCCTCGCCGAGAATGCAGGATTCATAGTAGCCAAAGCCGATCCCTCCGAGGACTCTCCGATGGGCCCGTACGTCCCGTTCGCGGTCTTGGCGGGCCTCGACGACGAGAACGATCTGAGTTTCATGGACTCGGGCTTCCCGATCCTGAACGTGAAAGTCGTGGATTCTCTGGATGACGCTTTTTTCGAGCTCGAGAATACCGAATGCGGGCTGTCCGCTGGCATATTCTCCAAGGATCAGAAAGCGATAGGACGCTTCGAAGAGGAAGCCGACGCTCCGCTCAGATTCGTAAACAAGAGCAGCCGCTCGCTGGCGCCCGGGATCTGGGCCGTGGCCGAGAGATTCACGAAGCGATCAGCCTGACGTCTCTGGCGGCTCCTTTCACCGAGTTCGCCAGGGATATCAGCTCTTTCTCCCCGAATTTCCTCTCCGCGGTCTTCCCGGCTTTGAGGATCAGGTGCTTAGAGCCGTCTATGGAGCCGGCGAGCTCTTTGAGGGCGGATTCGGAGATCCTTCCCGGGATCATCTCCACGGTCACCATGTAAGGGCACCCGCAGTTGTCCAGGATTTTGATGCATTCCTGCTGCGATTTGTCTAGGGGCCCGTCGACTACCAGATCGACGTAATTGACGTATCCGGCGCCAACGAGGTCGTCCAATACGCTGTAGTCGCTGCCTGAAGTTATCAGCATCAGGTCGCGGTTCGGCATCTTCAGCTTCCTCAGCAGCTTGTGGAGGCCCGGAATGAGCAGGGGATCCCCGTATTTCGATGCCACGGCGACCCCGTCGATGGAGTCGATATCCGCGCGGATATTCGCGGATACTTCGTCGGCATATTCGCTGTCGCCGTCTTCCTTTGACACGTACACCACGGAAAGGAAAGAGCCCGGCCGGAGCGAGGTGTCTATGCGAGAGTATCCGGACACAATCATGATAGATGTAACCGCATTAGGATATACTTATAAAGTGCGCGTAATTTTGTATCCATAAAGGGATAAATGTTTGCCGGATTCGAGTCTCCGGCATTTTGGGGTCAGTTGAGCTCAGTGAATTCCGCCAGCTCGAAGACGCCGTTGAGGTCGGACATGGCCTTCGGAAGCGCTTCCCTGATCTCATCGGCGGTCATCCTGCTCTTGCCGATGTCCATGAAAAGCTCCAGATACATCTTCTGGTAGCAGACTTTGATCTTGCTGAAAACGGATATCAGGTTCACGTTCCAGTCTGCGATGATTCCGAGGGCCTGGGTTATCCCTCCGGGGCAGTCCGGGATTGTTATGCAGGCCTTGACAAGTTTCGTGTCCGGTTTGAAGAAAGTGACAGACATTATCCAGGAATCGGCGTCGATGGTGATCAGCGCGTTCTTGCCGTCCAAATCCCCCAGAACATCCCCATATTGCTCCGCCACGTCGAAGCATCCGTCCTTCAGAGTGGACGGGTATCCGCGGCGTATCTCCTCTTTCCCTCCGGTGCTCTGCCCGGTCTTGAAGAGCCTTCCGATCTCGGCGGGCTTGATGTCGATCCTTTTGATTTTGGATACCGACGGGTCATCCTTGGCCTTGAGGCTCTCGAACGATTCCTTGAGCATGTCGCCTTCGCCCGCGAAGTTCAGGTCCGCCATCATCTTCCAGACGATCACGGTGTCGGAGATCCCGTTGAGGGAGACCGAATTCAGGATGTTGATCTCCTTTTCCGCGAGGAAATTGGCCGCCTGGGCGCTGGATCCCGGGACGTCGTCCAGATACATCGTTATGTGCGTGAGGGTGCGGTAATTCTCCTGGGGGAACATGGAGAGAATCATCTCATAGTCCTTCGGGCCCTGATCGGGGTGTTTGAACAGCGTGCTGTACACGCATCCTCCGTTCACCAGCCCCATGGTATCGGACATCCAATTGTCCACTTTTATCTTCGAACCCTTGACTTTCGCAAATTCCCAGATTTTCATCGGAGGCCCTCTGGCCCCGAATCATCCGTTATCGATAAAATGATTTTCGGGGGACGCATCGGAATTGGTTTTTCGGGGAAGTGAGGGGCTGGGTCCAGCAAGGCTGCTCTTCGGAAGCGTACTCCAGGTCCAACGCCATGTTTCTGAGGCTGCCGGCATAGGAATCCGAGGATGCGATGCGCCTTATGGCCTGGGAATCCCCGTCGGAGCGGCTTTCCATGCCTGACATATGCAAGGCGGTGTCCATAATGTCGGCCGCTTCGTTGAGAAGGGCTTCCGCTTTCCTCAAAGCCTTTATGCGCTCTTCAGGGAGCATATCAGGCCTTCCTTATGGCATATCTAGAAGGCCTCATGTATCCGGATCTCACATCGTACCCGCATCTGGAGCATTTCGAGCCCATCGCCGTCAAGCTGTCGCTGTCGATGGTGCGATTGTAAGTCGTGGTCAGTTTCCCGCCGCAGACCGGGCAAGATTCATAGCGGCAGAGGGAATTGCGCTTGGAATAGCTGATATCCACCGAGAAAAGCCTCTTTTCGATCCCGATCTTCCTTATTCTTTCGGGGGTAGTCCCGATGGGCGGGTCTCTTTCGGCCAATTTTTTCGCTACGTCCGCATGCAGCGCGCTAAGCGATCCATAGGAACCCTTCTCTTTCAGGCATTCCTTGATGGCTTTCTCAACTTCCCAATCGCGCGGCCTGCCGGACATGCATAGGAAATGGCGGTTCCGTATATTATCCCGGCGTTTTGAGGCGAGAATTTTAACAAGTATTGGTTTCTTGGGAAACAATAATATAATTGATTCGTAACCACCGATGCATGTCCCCCACGGAATTGACCGACGGCAGGAAGCGGCTCATTTTCCTGAACATAGTGGTCATCTGCACCGCCACTTCGATGATGAGCACCGCGCTCGCCACCGCCATACCAAGCATTTCCGAGGCTCTGAACATCAGCGACTCCCTGACCCAATGGCTGACGAGCGGTTATATGCTGGTCATGGGCATTATGATGCCGGCTTCCGCGTTTTTCGTGAAGCGCGTGCCTACCAGGATTCTGTACATAGCGACCGTCGCGGTTTTTGTGGTGGGAATGCTGATAGACCTCGTCGCCAATGATTTCGCCACGCTGATGCTGGGGAGGATCCTTCAGGCGGCATCCAACGGCATATTGATGTCCATGGCGCAGGTGGTCCTTCTCACGATCTACCGCAAGGAAAGGCATGGAACCGTGCTTGGGTGGTATGGTCTTTCCATGTCTGCCGCCCCTATCATAGCGCCTACCATAGCCGGCGTGATGATCAACGCGTTCGGATGGAGGGGAGCGTTTTACATACCCCTGATTATAGCTGTGGTATCTTTGGTCATCACCCTGTCCAGCATGGTGAACGTGGTTGATGTCAGCAAGATTCCGTTTGATGTTCTGTCATTCGCAACCTGCGCGCTCATGTTCGGCGGTCTGACTTTGGGCGTCAGCAACGTCATTTCCTACGGGCTGATGAGCGAGCTGTCCTACATCCCGATCGTCGTCGGACTGATAGGCGCAGTCATATTCGTCTATAGGCAGCTGCATCTGGAGAATCCGTTCCTGGATCTCCGCCTGTTCCGCACGCGCCAATTCTCGCTGGCAGTCATCTGCTCGATGCTGTTTTATGTCGTGACGATGTCATATTCGCTTCTGATGCCGGTCTGCTATCAGAAATGCTTCGGATGCGACCCCGCGATGGCAGGTCTGTTCCTGCTTCCAGCCGCTTTGCTCTGCACCATCATGTCTCCCATAGCCGGAAGGCTGTACGACAGCTACGGGATACGGAAGCCTATGCTGATCTGCATGGTGCTCTGCTTGGTCGCATGCGCAGGCGTGGCGATGATACCCGTCGATTCGAACGTCCTGTTCATAGTGGCGATAGGCTCCGTGATTGGCATATCGGGCTGCATGGTGATGCCTATGACCACGTGGGGTGTGAGCAGCGTTGGATTCGAAAGCAGGCCGGACGCCACCGCGCTCCTCAACTCCATGAGGACGGTTTCCGGAGCGATGGGGATGTCCGCCATGATGGCGTTGGTCACTCTGGTGGCGGGCGACAGGCTGCCAGTGAATGCCGCGACAATGGATGGGATGCACATCGCCTTCATAATCCTGGGAGCGATAAGCGTCGTTCTGGTGGCGCTGTCCCTGTTCGCAAGAAGCGCCAACGATCCCGTAAAGAAGTGATGGAGGGGGCAATCGCCCCTTCTCCCCGTTCGGCACTAAGGTTAAAAGCGGCCGCCGGCATTATCGGTTCGCCGCGGGGGTAGCCGAGCAGGCCAAAGGCGCGGGACTTAAGATCCCGTTCTTAGTGATTCAAGGGTTCGAATCCCTTTCCCCGCACATTACATTTTGGAAAGCCAGCCATCAAAAACATATAGTGGCTATGCTACTGCACATCTATGGCATCAAAGGAGTTCAAAATCCAAGTCCTCGAGACTTTCGCGTCCTTGATTACGGCTGCGTTCGGTCTCGTCGCTGCTCTTGCTTGGAATGAGACCATAAAGACCGCTGTCGCAAAAGTTTTCGGCGAAGCAAACGACCTCATAGGCCTTCTGATTTACGCCATAATCGTAACTGTCCTTGCAGTCATCATGACTATCTACATCGCGAGGACCCTTGGAAAGGCTAAGGATGCTGTCGAAAACGATAAGAAGAACTGATCAGAGTTCAGAAACCCCTTACCAAACCCCTTTCATTCCTCTTTTTTGGCGTCATCATCGGTCGGCATCGGGATTGCCGGTGCAGGTTTGCGCAGCCATCTGTTCTTCCCGTATCTGTTGTTGATGTAGTTCACGAGGCTCATCCCGGTGAGCTCCACGCTTGAGGGCCCTGAGCGCACGTAATATTGCTCGGATTTGCCCTCCCTGAGGAATACGGCTTTCTTCGTCTTCTGGCAGTCGACGCGGATGACGTATTTTCCGTCCTCGTAGTCCAGCGACCTGAAGTTGATGTACGGCAGATAGTCGTTCCCGATGGCGCTGGCGATCATGTTGGTGAGATGCAGATTCATCTTGTCCAGATTGTCGAAGCTCTCAATGTCGGTCCCGCGGACCTCTCCGTCGTCGCTGACCCCGATCAGAAGCGTTCCGCCGTCCGTGTTCATGAAAGCGACCAGCGTCTTCAGGACGGCTTTTTCCATCCTTTTGTCAACCGCTCCGGTGGCAAGGTTGGTTCTGAGCGTGGATTTGAATTCCAAAGAATCGGATTCGCCTTTGTGGATCAGGTCGGCGATTTCCCGTCTCTCCTGGTCTTCCAGCCCGAGGGCGCCGCTGTTGTTCTGCAGGAAGTCCACTAAAGTGTACTTGAAGATGCTGCTCTCCCTGAATTCTATGTAAAGGACGATCGTTATCGCGACTCCGATGAGCATGTCGCGCGTCTGATCCATCATTATGGGGACGGTCGGGATGGACATCCTGCTGAAGAGGAACGACATGTAATACTGGAGCATGATCATGCCCATGAACACGGACATCGCGATCGATCCGGCGACCAAGGCTTCTATAAGGCTTCTTTTCTTGGAATCCCCCGGCATCTTGCCCATGAGTATGAATACCACGATGAGTCCGATGAGGGTCAGATTGATTCCCATGAGGATGTTGGCCAGGATCGCCAGGGCATTCCCATGGAAGAAGATCCTGCTTGATATGCTCAGGATCATCGACGTCCAGATCATGATGACCGTGAGAGTCGGAAGATGGATCTTGCGTTCGGAGAAGATCGTCAGCAGAAGCACCACGATGACGGGGGCGGTGAGCAGAAGGTCGCCCATATCGCCCAGCATCATCCCTAATACGGCTATTATCGCGGTCGTGACCAGAAGGATGGCATATGTGACCATCGCGGATCTGCCTTCTTTATCGTCTCCATCGGATCCGATTTTCGCCATGCTCAAGGCAATGTGTTTTCCTTATTAAAGAAAGGTACGAACCATTTAAATATGGACGTCCGATTAGCGACCAACCGGAGTTATAATCTTGGTCGGTGAAAACAAAAGGAACAAAGTGGTTATCCAGTCTTCGGGCGGTTCCGGGGCTTTGCAGGACAGGAGCAACCCTCGCGGAGCTAAAAAGAACAGCGGTAAACCGAGGACAAAGGAGTCCACCAAAAGGCAGGCGATGCTGAACACCCACAGGATCAACCCTTTCAAATATGATATGAACGAGATTCTGGAGGCGTCCTCCATGGATCCGTCCAAAGCATCGTCCTTCCTCGCGTCCGTCATCGCGAAGGCCTCCCGCGTCTCGACCAAAGACGCGAAAGAATTCGTCAGGACTTTTTTGGACGCAGGCGACCTGTCCAAAGAGGAGTACGACAAAATCTGCAGGCTTCTCGACAGATACAGCAAGTTCCGCTGAGATCCGAACTCATCGCCGCCGATGGCGAAACTTCTCAGCCGCCTTGGATCTGCCGGGAGAACGGAGCTTCCCGAGCGGAGGAAGAAAGCCGATAGCCAAGGCTCCGGCACCAAGCGCAGACTCCGGCATTCATGATCAAGGTGGTAAAATGGCATCCGAGGAAGTCCTTCGCAAGACCCTCAAGAACGCGGACGGAAAGCCGTTCGCCAAGTACAAGGGCATACAGAACAGTTTTACGCTCGAGGATTTCGAGATATCCTTCGATTCTGTGCAGAATGACAGGGCAGGGCACACATCGGTCCGCGTCAGGGTGCCGATGGCGAAAGCCGGGTTCCCTGAGGATACGCGCTCCACCGAATCCCGCCGCATCGCTCTGCGCGATCTTATTGCGAGGCGTTTCTGGGAATCCGCTAGAACACATGCGCGCTCCCCGATACCGAAGATGGATGGCGGAGAGCTTTTCATGCCCAGGCCAGGCCAGGAAATCTTGGACAGAGGCTCCGTAGCGATCACCGACTTCTTCGTCGAGGCGAGATTCACCGCGGATCTGCCTTGCTCCAGCGGGAAAGTCAATGCGGCCGCCGCCGAGCTTCTGATATTCGATAGGATCGCGACAGTCGTATCGGAGTCGATGCTCTATTCTTCGTACAAACCATCCAAACTCTACGCCCATCTTTTCACGTCCGAGAACGCCGATGCGATAAGGGCGGGGCTTCAGGAAAGAGGCTTCTGCGCGTTCGTCGCGGAAGGATCGGTTCTGCCGCGCAGGGATGACGAGCTGGCTCCGATGATAGACGCCGTGGAATTCACCTGCGACCCTTCCCTGATGACCGAGTTCGATGTCCCCAACGGCGCTCCGATAAGGGGATGGGGAATCCCGACCGGTTTCAACGCCATCGTCGGCCCCAGCAGGAACGGCAAATCCGTGCTGGCAGACGCTGTTTTCGCCGGAGTTTACAACCACATACCCGGGGACGGAAGGGAATACGTAATTTCGGTCCCGAACGCTGTCTTTGTCGCCGCCGAGACCGGGAGACCGGCGGACGGCGTCGATCTGTCCATGTTCATGCGCCCATCCGATGGTTTGGATACTTCTTCGGTGACTTCCAGGGAGGTCCCATCGCCGATGTCCGAGTTCGTATCCATTTCCGAAGCCGTGGAGATGGGTTCCGAGCTGGTGATCATGGACGAGGAATACTCCAATCCGTGCGTCATAAGGAAAGGCTTCATGGACGACGAAGGCTCATATTCCTCGGTCTCGGAGGTCGGAAGCGCCATGGGACGCGCCGGGATATCGGTTCTCATGGTCACAGGGGACGAAACAGCCGCCAAGATGGCTGACCACGTCTTCGTGATGAAAGCGTTCTGCATACGCTATATGGACATCCAAGACCGCAGGGAGGGCGATCCGGAGTTTTCGATGCCGGGGGTCCGCTGCCCGGTGTCCAAGAACATGGGCTTCGAGAAAGGCCGCAAGGAAGTCAGCGTCGCGGCGGCGGCCATCCGCACCGTCGAGATAGGCGAATTCAAAGTTTCCGCGCCTATGGCGGCTTTGTTCGATCTGTCTCAGACCCGCGCGATAGCCGACGCCATAGCGCTATGCAAAGATTTCCTGGACGGTTCCCGCTCGATGAAGGAAGCATGCCAGGGGGCGGTCGACTCTCTCCGCGCATCGGATTCGACGGAAGGAAACGTATCCGCCATGTACCACGCGTATCCCCGGCCGATAGATGTCGCGGCTGTGTTGAGCAGGCATCCTGATATGCTTGCGATAAGGAAAGGGTGAGAAAGGGGGTTGCCCTCTCACTTCCTGTTGTTTCCGAAGGCGTTCTGCCAGTCGTCGAAGACCCCGTCCGCATATTTGTTTATGTGGACTTGGTCCTGCTTGCTGTCCGGGACCACGAATCCCCTTATGGGGTATTCCTTGTCGCAATACGGGCATCTTACGTAAGGGCAGTTCTGATTGGCCTGCGGGCAAGCCTTGCATGCCACGGCTCTGGATTGGAAAAGGCTGAATTCGTTGCCGCAGTTTGGGCAGACGTATCTGCGGGCGGCTACTTTGAGGTCGCGGCTGATTCCGGCGGCCCTCTCCTCGGGCGTAAGCCACATGGGCGCTCTCGGGGAAATGGGGGTGTTGTAGGACGGCCTTTCATCCCTGTCGTAATATGATGTCATTTTTTCACAGGCCCTTGGCGGCTTTCACAACCGCCCTGAGGATATCGTCGTTGTCGCACTGCTCCAGAAGCGTGCCGGTGACTATTGCGTTTGCGCCCGCTTTTCTGGCGGCTTCCGCAGCTTCCGGAGTTCTGATTCCTCCTCCGACTATGAGGGGTATGTTGGTGGAAGCCTTCACAGCGGCAATCATCTCGGGCGGGACAGGCTTGTCAGCGCCGGATCCGGCTTCAAGATAGAACAGCGACATGCCGTACATCTCCGCTGCCATGGCAAAGGCAACCGCTTTCTTCGGGTCGTCGCGCTTGATCACCTTCGCTTTTCCGACCTCGCCAACCTTCATTCCGGGCTCGACGATGACGTATCCCATAGAAATGGCTTCTATCCCGAGACGTTTTATATACGGTGCGGCGTAGACCTGGTATCCCATGACATTGTTGAGTTCTACGCTGTTCATCATGCTCATGTAAAAGATGGCGTCCACTGCCGGGCTGAGTTCGTCCGGTCCTCCGGGGAAATGGATTGTGGGGAGTCCGGAGCTATTTTTTATCGCCATCGCAGTCGCGGAGAGGTTCTCGGAGGTTACGCCCGTGGAGCCTCCGATCAGTATTGCGTCGGTGCCGGCATCCTTCATTTTCTTGGCGATTTTTCCCGCTTCCTCGGGGGACTGTTTGTCTGGATCGATCAGCGCCATGTGGATGGTTCCGTTCGCGATTCTGTCCAAAAGATATTGTCTGACGGTCATCATGTCACTTTCCGCTGGGGTTCGGCACAGATTGGCACGATCCGAGCCTGTCATCATGCTGCCATTAAAAAAATGTTCTATTGAAAATCCCGCAGGCCGAGCTCAGCCGGAGAGGGAGAGACTGATCTAGCGCAACGTACGCGCACCGTACGGGCCTTATCCGTTCCGACTGAAAATCTCCAAAGCATGATCGGGGAGGATGACTCGGAGCTGCGCTTGGACCAGCTGTACAAGCTGACGCTGGAGGATCCGCGCGTTCTTGCTATGCACCTCAGGTTCCTCAGGGAGTTCGAGGGCATGGCGGACGGAGATGTGCTGAAATGCGTGTATCTGGCGCCGACCGGGAAACCATCGAAGATCAACGCGGAGCTTTACTCCCCAAATGGCCCCGCACATGCCGACAGCGCATTCCGGCTGAGGATGCCAGGCGATGGCCAGGAGACCATAGTATTTATCGAAGGGCAAGGATGGATAGGGAACTGGAAGCGCCTGTACAACAGGATGGTTTACTACGGATTGCGGTTTCTGGATGCAGGCAAACGCGCCAATCTGATCGACAATAAATACGAGGATCTGCCGGAGTGCCGCGGGATCATCGTGGTATTCAACTCTCCGGCAAAGCTAAGGAACGTCGTGTTCGAATCGGAGATGGCATCTGCCGTCTGCGATGGCATCTCTCAGCCAAGCGTCCCGATCCGCCTGACGTTCCTGTTCCTGGGGATGGCCGGGGACCTTCCCGGAACGGATCTGGGCGGGCTGAATCTGCTGTACGCCAAAGGAATCGGAAGGGAAGAGAGGGCTAAACGCCTTTGGGAAGACTATAAAATAAGGGTCAACGCATTGATAGGCAAAGAGGGGGATGTTATAATGGACATTGCAGCGAGCTTCCGTTACGACGGAAAGATGGAAGGCATAGCCATAGGAAGGGAAGAGGGCATAAAAGAGGGCATAAAAGAAGGCATAAAAGAGGGAAGGAATGAGATGGCGGAGTACATGATTGGCGCGTTCGCCAAACAGATTGTCAATTACGCCAAGAATCATGATATGACCGTCGAGGAAGCGATTGCAATTCTGTGCCCGCCAGAGGAGTATTCCGACTCCATAGAGGCTAAAGCCCTTGGATTGATTTCCAATCCTGAATGATGTGTCCAATACGATAAGATTTGACCCCCAAATAATCAAGCGAGGGCTTTCAAAGGGCCCTCCTTCGGCTTTTCGTTGCAGTCTGAGAGAGATTCTGCGAATAATTGCCATTTTTAATCCGCCATCTTTCGTCGATCGCAAAAGATATGGATGTTGGAAATCAGGTTGAGCCCATAATCTCGGTCTGATTGATAGGTCTCTATATCGCAAAGTCTTCCTTCATATGGCATGTTTTATACCCTTCCAAAAGATACTATCGATAAAGCGGACTTGGAGCATAATGCTGACCTCGTCCAGACCACGCTTGACGCGATTTCGATGTCTGCAAAGGGCGCGGAGGTATAGAATGAACGCAAAAACCACAGGCATTGCTTTGGCCATCCTGCTGATATCGATACTGACGGTTTCCGTCGTCGGCATCTCCGAAGATTCCGATGCGGAAACGGCGACGGTTGGCGGGATAACATACGAAATAAAAGAGAGCGGAGGCGAATATTCCGCTTCTGTCACGTCTGAATCCATAAAAGCCATGAAAGGGGACGTGAAGATTCCCGCTTCCATATCATACGGAGGGAAAACGTACGCTGTCAACGCCCTCAAAACCTCATTCTCGAAAAATACCGCGATCACATCCATCGAGCTGCCAACCAGCTTGAAGGTTCTCCCGAACTCGTGCTTCTCCGGATGCTCGTCGCTGAAATCCGCATCTCTGAACGGGGTTCTCTCTATCCCTTCGCAATGCTTCAAGGATTGCACCAATCTGGCTAGTGTCAGCGCGACATCGGCTTCCTCGATAGGCCTTTCGGCATTCAATGGCTGCTCTTCTCTGAACTCATATAAGTTCGGCAGCCTTATCGACATCGGCAATTATGCGTTCCAAAATTGCATCAAGATAACCTCGTTCAGCATTCCGGAAGGATGCGGGCTAGGTGTGGCGCCGTTCGCCGGAACCGGAATCAAAACCCCGATCATAATCGATAGGGTTCTGGTCTATGTGCCCGCAGGGATCGGATCGTATTCCATACCCTCATCTGTGAGCGGGATAGGCCCCGGGGCGTTTTACGGCGTCGAGCTGAACAGCATATACGTGCCGGCTACCGTCACCGGGATACAGGACTACGGTTTCGACCACGCCATAATCAAAAGCATAACTGTGGATGACGGGGTGGCTGGGATAGGGAGTTATGCCTTCTCCAACAACACCGTTCTGAGTTCGTTGAAGCTCAGCCCTTTGGCGACGTACCTTGGAAATAATATTTGCTCTGGATGCACGTCGCTGACTTCGGTCGTCATCCCGAACACGGTCACATACATCGGTGATTCGGCATTCTACGGATGCACGTCGCTGACAAGCGTGACCGCAAACGGAGCGATAACTTACGGCGAAAAAGTGTTCCAGGGGTGCACTTCTCTGAAGTCTTTCACGTTCGGAGAAAAATCCGTGCCTGGAGGATACATGTTCTCCGGATGCACGTCGCTGACTTCGGTGAACTTCTGCGATTCCATCGATGAGATAACCAATCGTATGTTCTATAATTGTAAAGGGCTGAAAAGCTTTGAGATCAACGGTAACATAAAGAAAATTGGGGATTATGCATTCAGTTACTCTGGTCTCACAGAAATTGTCATTCCCGCATCTCTGGATCCGAAAGGTCTTTCCAGTAATGCATTCTATTATTGTGAATCTCTTGCCAAAGTCATTTTTGAAGGCTCTTACACATACATATCCCCAAATTGTTTCAATTACTGTAAAGCGCTGACCGAAATAGAGACCTATGGGATGCTGAAAGCCGCCGGCGGAAATTCTTTTGGCAATTGCGATAAACTGACGAATATCATCGTACATACGTCCATACCGTTCGAAGACTCCTCTATTTTTGCCGACAGCCCTGTGAAAAATCTCTTGAAGACCGACAGTTCTCAGGGATACAAATACGTCGAAGTGAAAACCGCCAACGGAAGTTCCGGAAAGATTATCGTGGAAGCGAGTTCCTCAGGAATCCAGGCCGGATCGGATTGCGTGGGATTCTCCAACAAGGCGCTCGCTGATTCCGTCGGTTCCGGGAAGAGCCTGACCTCCGCCAACAGCAAGATTTCGTACGCAAACAAAGCTGTCTATTATGGCACCGAGCTTCTGTACGTCCTGCCTTCCTCGGCTTCCATATCGATAAAGGAGGGGACGGAAACCATCGCCGCAAAATCGATGGCTACCCTCTCCACGGCGGCGGACATAACTATCCCGTCTTCGGTAGACAAGATAGGATCTTACGCGCTCATGACGGCGAAGAAGCTCAAAACCGTCGTGATCTGCGGCAGCCCAACGCTTGATATGTACGCCATGGACATCGGCACTGCACGCGCGTACTTCGCCCCTGGAAATTATGACGAGGAAAAATGCGGCAGCCTTCCGCTCTCCGGCTACTATGCAGACACCTCTTCCGGACGCGTCCTCTTCGAATCCAATGACGCCAAGCACACGGGGATTTCCATCAAGACATACGGAAATTCCATGGCTTTCGGAGTGTCATTCTCGCAGGGATACGATGAATCCAAGATTGCTGTCACCTCAGGAGGAAAAACCATCTCTCCCGCATCCCAGGGGACCAAAATGGGATCGTATGACGTTTCTGGCATGTACGTCATCAGCAATGTGGCCGATGGGACTTCGGTTTCGATCACCGGCGTCAAGCTGAACACTTATGATGTGAGTTTCTCCGCCGGGACCGGATATTCGCTGGAGGTGTCCCAGAGCAAAAATGTCCCGTACGGTTCGAAAGTCATCTTCGAGGTCCGCTGCCTCCCGGGATACCAGAAATCATCCTCGTTCTCCGTAAAGGTCAACGGCTCTTCGATCTCTCCCGACTATCAGACGTCCGAATACAGCGTGTATTCGTTCGTGATTTACCGCAACAGCTCCATCTCCGTGTCCGGGATTACGGCGAAATCGTCGTACACCGTGACCTTCTCCTCCAACGGAGGCTCTTCGGTCGCGAGCCAAACCGTTCTTTCCGGGGCTTCGGCTACTATGCCAGCGGATCCGACGAAGAGCGGTTACACATTCTTAGGATGGTACTCGTCCTCAAGCCTTACCGAGCTCTATGGGTTCGGGCCGGTTACCAAGAACGAGACAGCATACGCCAAATGGGCCCCCCAATCGGCGGCGAAATGCAAGCTTACCCTTTCCGCTGAAAACGGGACTGCATACGCATATGTCAACGGCTCTCCGACCAAACTGACATCCGGCTCCTATGTTACCGCCGGATCCCTCGTCGAGCTGGTATTCGATGCGAGGATGGGATACGAAATAGTCTCGTGGACCGTGAACGGCACGGCCTACGACTATCCCTCGTCATCTATGTTCGTGACCGTGTCGGGTGATACAGCTGCCCACGCTTCATCAGAATACTACGCCACCGGCTCGTTCATCAACAGGGTGGATACGGATACCCCGACCTCTTCCAGCTACGTCCAGTCATGGATCTGCGGGGAAGGGAACAGCAACGTCGGCGGGATGGTGTTCAAGGGCATGACCTACGCCCCCGCGGTCATCGGAGACTATATCTTCGCCAAAAACGACAATATCCTGCTGAAGATAGACGCCGATGACGGAAGGATTCTGAAAAGCGTCACAACAACGGACAGATTCAGCGGATACTATGAGTATGTGACCGTAGGAAACGGCCTGGTCCTGGACTCCTATTCCGGAAAGGTTTTCGACACGGATCTGAACCAGGTGTTTGCCCTGTCGGCCAGCCTCATCGCCAAGACGTTCTATCATGACGGGTACTTCTTTGTGCAGACTTCCGCAGGGACCTGCTGTTTCGAAGCCGCCGACAAGAATCCGTCAGACCCATACAACGTCCAGGGCCCTGTCTGGACGAAGAACACCGGATCTTTCATAACCGCCTACGAGGGCGGGACCCAGCTGCTGTTCGGCGAAGGATTCCTCATGACCGCCGGATTCGACGGCGACGGATCCGTTTTCCTTCAGACGAGCAAAATCTCCGACGGCTCTATGATCGATAAGATCTACATCCCAGAATTCAAAGGCAATTACATCAACAAGGGATACATCGACCTCAACGAAGGATACGCGACTCTCACGACCTACAAAGGCGAGCTGATGGGAGGCTCCGCCAAAGAGAAGATCTTCAACGTTGCCTCCGTGAAGATCAGCGATGACGGGAGATTCAGCCACGCCACCCTCAAGGTCAGGTCCAACGGGGAATACAACGGCCTCAGCTCCGCGCTGATAGTCAACGGCGGATACGGTTATGTGTTCTCGGACGGCACATTCACTGTATACGAAATGGAAAGCATGGAGCCGGTGGCATCCGTCGACAACACCAACTTCTATGGGCACGGAAGCATGGTCGTATCCACGGGGCACGCCGGGAAAGCCTGCGCGTACATCGTCCCGTACAACAATTCGTCATCCATATTCGTCGTCGAACACAATCTGAGCACCAACATGCTCACGGTCACTGAGCTGAAGGAAGTCACCATCAAGCAGTACACCGGGCAGCAGCCCCACTTCCTCAGCGACGGAAGCATCGTCTATGTGAACGACAGCGGAAGGATGTTCTGCATAAGGCATGGATCTCCGGCCCAGAGCCTGTCTCTTGACAGGACGTCCGTGTCAATGCAGCCCGGCGAGACCATCGCGCTCGACACCGAATTCACCCCGTCCAACAGCGGGACCAGGACAGAGGAATGGACCAGCAGCAACAAATCCGTGGCCACCGTCGAGAACGGCATAGTGGCCGCGGTTTCCGCCGGGACCGCGACGATAACCGTCAAATGCGGAAGCCTGAGCGCGTCCTGCGTAGTAACGGTAGGCGGGCAGCAGACCCATGTCACTTCGATCTCCCTTGACAAGACATCGGCGACGATGGATCAGGGAAGCTCCCTGACTTTGAATGCGACTGTCCTTCCCCAGAACGCTTCCGACCGCAGCGTGATCTGGAGCAGCGCTGATACGTCCATCGCCACCGTCAGCAACGGCATCGTGACCGCGGTTTCCGCCGGCACAACCACGATAACCGCGAAGACGAACGATGGAGGCTACACGGCGACTTGCGTCGTCACCGTCAAGGCGAAAACGCAGAATTACACCATAACCTGGAAGAACTGGGACGGAACGACCCTCGCGACGGATACTGTAGCTTCAGGTGTTTTGCCCTCATACAGCGGACCCACTCCGACGAGAGCATCATCCTCTTCCGTGAGCTACACGTTCTCGGGATGGAACCCAACCGTAACCGTCGCATCCAGCAACGCCACATACACCGCGGTCTTCACCACATCGACCGTGGGATACACCATCAAATACCTGCCCGGAGAGCACGGGACGTTCACCTCGCAGACCTATTCCGCCCAGTATGGGAATGCGACTCCGGCGTTCTCCGGCACTCCGGCGGGAGAGGCCGGATACAGCTTTGCCGGATGGTCGCCTTCGGTATCGCAGACTGTCACGGGCAACGCCACATACACCGCCCTCTGGACGCCGAACAACTACGCCGTGTCGTATTATGTCGACGGATCTCTGGTGTCATCGGAGACCCATCGCTTCGGCGAGACCGTGAGCGTCCGCGCTCAATATGTGAAAGATGGGTACGAAGTCAGCTTCTGGTCGACGTCGGATGTCTCAGCGTCCAACGGCATGTTCGTCATGCCGGCCAAGAGCGTGAGATTCAACGCATATGCGCAGCAATCCTCTTTCACTATAACCTGGAAGAACTGGAACGGAGCGGTTCTTGCCACGACTACGGTCGCTTCCGGCGAGACGCCATCATATTCCGGAGCCGAGCCTACCCGGGCGTCCAACTCAATCTATGCGTACATGTTTGCTGGGTGGGATCCCGAGATAACCTCTGCGGCGGCGGATGCCACGTACACTGCGAAATTCTCTGCATCGTACGTGATGTATTCCATAACATATCTGCCCGGAGAGCACGGAACTTTCGAGAGCCAGACTTACACCAGCAGATACGGCATGGAAATTCCGTCATTCGAAGGCACCGCTACGGGAGAGACAGGATACGCGTTCGCCGGTTGGTCCCCTTCGGTCGGCCAGATAGTGACCGGCAACGCGGAGTATGTGGCCCTCTGGACTCCGATGTCCTACTCCGTTTCTTATCTTGTGGATGGGACCATAGTGGCTTCCGAGTCCCACAGGGTCGGCGAGACCGTGAGCGTCCGCGCACCGTATGTGAAAGACGGGTACGAAGTCAGTGCTTGGTCTTCTTCGGATGTCTCAGTATCAAACGGCATGTTCGTCATGCCGGCCAAGAGCGTGAGATTCAACGCTTATGCGCAGCAATCCTCCTTCACGGTAACCTGGAAGAACTGGAACGGAGCGGTCCTGGCTACGACTACGGTCGCTTTCGGCGAGATGCCGTCTTACCCCGGATCGGCGCCGGCCAGAGCTCCGAATTCCGTGTACAGCTACACGTTCGCCGGATGGGACCCCCAGGTATCTGCCGCGACTGCGGATGCCACGTACACCGCGAAATACACCACATCGTACGTGATGTATTCCATAACATATCTGCCCGGAGAGCACGGAACTTTCGAGAGCCAGACTTACACCGTCAGATATGGCGTGGAAACTCCGGCTTTCGAAGGGACAGCCGCGGGAGAGGAAGGTTACTCGTTCGCAGGATGGAGCCCGTCCGTAGGCCAGATCGTCACAGGCAACGCCGCCTATACCGCGCAGTGGTCGGCTAACAGCTACACTGTCACGTATCGCGTCGACGGATCGAGGATCGCCTCCGAGACCCACCAGATCGGCGAGACCGTGAGCGTCCGCGCCCCATACGTGAAAGATGGTTACAATGTGACCCCCTGGACCACATCCGATGCCACCGTATCCAGCGGAAAGTTCGTCATGCCTGCCAAGAATGTGGTATTCAACGCGTACACTCAGCAGACTTCCTTCACAATCACCTGGAAGAACTGGGACGGTTCTGTCCTCGAAACCGATACCGTGGCCTATGGCAGCGTCCCGACTTATTCCGGTGCCTCTCCGACAAGGGCAGCGACCGCGGAATATTCCTACAGATTCGCAGGCTGGACTCCCGATGTGCTCGTCGCAACCGAAGATGCCACATACGCCGCGACGTTCGATGCGATCAAGCGCACATACAGCGTCAGATATCTGCCGGGAGAGCACGGAACTTTCCAGGCGCAGACATATTCTGTTGAGTATGGCAAAGCGACTCCAGCGTTCGTGGGTGTCCCCTCATGCGAAGCTGGATACGAATTCGCCGGATGGTCCCCTTCCGTCAAAGCAACCGTGACCGGGAACATCGCGTATGTGGCGATTTGGGCGTCCAAAGAGTACGCAGTAACCTATGCTCTCGATGGAGCCGCCGTATTCACTGAGAACCATCTGCCCGGAGAGACGGTAAGCGTGCGCCCTGCGTACCAGAAAGCCGGATACTCCGTGAGCGATTGGGCCACTTCAGATGTTGCCGTGAGCAACGGCAAATTCGTCATGCCTGCGAAAGATGTCTCCTTCGCCGCGATATCCACAGAACTCGAATCCGCGTTCGCCATCGGCGGGGTGGAATACACCATTGCCAGCGGGCAGACGGTTGAAGTCACAGGATATGGAGTAGGCCTTCAGAAAGACGTCGTCATTCCCGCAACCGTGTCTCACAACGGCGTCGATTACGATGTGGTAGGCATCGCTACAAAAGCATTCATGGGATCTGCCATAGAATCCCTTTGGGTCGAGGAAGGGGTGAGCATAGATGCCAAGGCGTTCGCCGATTGCAAGGGCCTGAGGAAGGCTTTCATATCCTCTGAGAGCATCGGCGGATGGGCGTTCCTCGGATGCGCTTCCCTGGAGGAGCTCAGTCTTCCCAATGCCAAATCAATCGGCGCCAGCGCCTTCTCCGGATGCTCCGGGCTGAAGAGCGTATCATTCTCTGAGAACCTCACAACACTTGGGAAGAATGCGTTCTACGGGGTTTCCTTCACAGACGCGAGCGGTAAGAGTCTTTCTCCTACGGCCAGCAACCTAGCCGGAAAGACGTTCTCCGGATCTGCGGGCAAGCTCTCCGAGTTTGGAGACGGGATGGAGTTCAAGGCTGACGGTCTGATCTTCTCCGTCATTTCCGCCGCGGACATGACCGCCTCGGTTATCGGCTACGAAGGCAGCCCTGTTTCGATATCCCTGCCGGATGCCGTCCAATTCAACGGAATGGCCCTCAGCGTCGTTTCCGTGGGCGATAAAGCGTTTTACGGATGCTCCAGCCTGATCAGCGCTGATCTGGGCTCTTCGAAAGAGATAGGATTGAAGGCATTCGCATCATGCAGTTCGCTCAAGAGCGTCACGCTTTCTGCGGAGACCATCGGCGGATACGCCTTCATGGGATGCTCATCCCTCTCCGGGGCAGATCTTTCCGCCGCCAGCAGTATCGGCGTCAGCGCCTTCTCCGGATGTTCCGGGCTGAAGAGCGTATCATTCTCTGAGAACCTCACAACACTTGGGAAGAATGCGTTCTACGGAATCACTTTCGTGGGCGCCGACGGAAAAGCGATCGCCCAGACCGCGGGCAACCTTGCCGGCAGGACCTTCTCCGGATCTGCGGGCAAGCTCTCCGAGTTTGGAGACGGGACGGAGTTCATGGCCGATGGGCTGATTTTCTCTGTCCTTTCTGCAGTGGACATGACCGCCTCGGTCAAAGGCTATGAGGGCAGCCCCGCTTCGTTATCCCTGCCGGAGACCGTTAAATTCAACGGGAAATCCCTGAGGGTCGTCTCCGTGGGCGATAAAGCGTTCTACGGATGCTCAAGCTTGGTGTCGATCGATCTCCCGTACGTCTCGTCCATAGGGATGAAGGCCTTCGCCAACTGTGCCAATCTCGCATCGATGTCGCTGTCTGCCGATTCGATAGGCGGATGGGCGTTCTACGGATGCCCTAAGGTCGGATATGCATCGTTCTCTGAGAGCCTCTCTTCCATTGGGAAGGATGCCCTCCGCAGCCTCTCGTTCGCAGATGCCAAAGGAAACTCGATCAAAGCCACAGCCGAGAATCTGGCCGGGCAGAGATTCGTAGGGTCCGATGGGAAGCTTGAGCTGGTTTCTGACGGGCACTCCTTCATGCTGGACGGATTGCAATACACCATAACCTCGGAGGAAGACAACTTGCTGTCCGTAACCGGATACAGCGGCGCCCCGATCGCCATAGCCATTCCCGATGGGATATCCTATGCCGGCGAATCTTATTCCGTCGATTCGATAGGCAGCAGCGCGTTCTATGGCTGCTCCGCTCTGAAGAGCGCAGACCTCGGATCCGTGAGGGAAATCGGCCTGAAGGCTTTCGCCAAATGCTCTTCTCTCAAGAGCGTCACGCTCTCCGCGGATATCATCGGCGGATACGCCTTCATGGGATGCTCATCTCTATCTGGGGCAGACCTTTCCGCCGCCAGCAGCATCGGTGTCAGCGCCTTCTCCGGATGTTCCGGGCTGAATAGCGTATCATTCTCCGAGAGTCTCAATGCTCTCGGGAAGAACGCGTTCTACGGGATTTCCTTCGTGGGCGCCGATGGAAAAGCGATTTCTCAGACCGCGGGCAACCTCGCCGGCAAGACGTTCTCCGGATCCGGCGGCGTCCTCGCCGAGATTTGAAACCTTTCATAAACGAGGGGACTTTCCCCTCCCATTATCTTTCAAAAACGTTTGGTTTCTTTGGGATCCGTATAAATAATCGGGCTAGACACACACTATGAGCGGTATTGCCCCATAATCCCCTCAGACTTAGGAGTCTCACTCCGAATCCGACATCAGCTTGCGAGCTTTGCGCTCTATTGTGTCAGCGTATTCTTCGGGAAGGCTCAAGCAAGCCATAGCTTCTTCGATGGTTATCCCATTATTCTTGGCGTAATTGACAATCTGTTTGGCGAATGCATCAGTCATGTACTCTGCCATCTCGTTCTTTCCCTCTTCCCTTCCTATGGCTATGCCCTCCATCTTTCCGTCGTAACGGAAGCTCGCTGCAATGTTCATGATGTCATCCTCCTCGCCTATCAATGCGTTGATCTTTATTTTGTAATCTTCCCAAAGGCGTTTAGCCCTCTCTTTCTTTCCGATCCCTCTGGCGTACAGCAGATTCAGCCCGCCCAGATCCGTTCCGGGGAGGTCCCCGGCCATCCCCAGGAACAGGAACGTCAGACGGATCGGGACGCTCGACCGAAACAATCCCTTGCCTTTTACTATCGCCATTTCAGCCTTGATAGTTTTGTTCCTAAGCCTAGCCGGAGGGTTGAAAACAACGATCATTCCCCGAACCAATGGCAGGTTCCCATGGCTGTGGTCCGCGATGTCGGTGCGTCTTGCCGCGTCCAGAAAACGGAATCCATAGATGAGCATCCGATTGTAAAGCTCATCCCAGTTCCCTATCCAGCCCTGCCCCTCGATGAACGCTATCATTTTCTGCTTGCCATCCGGCATGCGGATGTGGAATGCGTTGTCGGCATGCAAAGGTCCCTCGGGGGAATAAAGTTCTGTATTGATCTTCATGGCCTTACCGGCAGGAGTCAAATCTACGCATCCAAGCACTTCCTCATCGCTCATGCCTTCGAATTCTTTGAGGAGCCTCAGATGCATCGCGAGAACGCGCGGGTCTTCCAGCGTCAGCTTGTACAGCTGGTCCAAACGCAGCTCCGAGTCCTCCTCCTTAATCATGCCGAGGAAACTTCCGGCGGAGAGGATAAAGCCCATACGGTGCGTGTATGTTGCACCGGATGGCCCTTTCTCTTCTCAGTTTGGCTATACCGGTTCTCAGAGATCGTTCCTGAACACGTGGTAATGCCTGGACAGGGAGCTGTGGACCCTTTGGACGCACATGCGTTCGAGGCTCATGGTGCTCAGCTCCATCGGATGCGGGAGGACGATCCCGGCTCTCGCCCCATGTTTGAGGACCTTCGGTATTGCCTCCCCGGCTCTTCTGTATATGCGGTCTATGTCCTCGCCGCCGGTTTTAGTGGATCTTCCATACGGCGGGTCGGTGCAGACAGCGTCCAAGTCAGAGAATCTGTCCCCTATCTCGCCTATGTCCAGAACGTCGCAATCGCTCAGCTTCATGCCGTAGAAATCCATGTTCTCACGGCACCCGATGACCATCTCTTCGTCGAAATCGGACGCGATGGCTTTCATCCCCATGGATGCCGCCTCTATGACGATGCCTCCGGTCCCGCAGAACGGGTCCAAAACTGTGCCGCCTGTCCTCACGCAAGCCATGTTTATGAGCGCGCGGGCGTATTTCGGATGGAGCGATATCGGCGAGAAGAACGGTCTCTCGCTGACTTTCCTTTTGTTGAGGAGGTCGGTTTCGGTTACTCTCTCCTCTATGAAAATGTGGACTCTGTCGCTCATCAGCATTTTGACGATGACATCGGGATGCTTGAGGTCGACGTCGTTATGCTTCGACAGCAGACCTCCGACCTTGCGGACGAGAGCCTGGGAATCCACGTCCCTCATCATGCCTTCGAATCTCTTCCCCCTGACCGCGAACGTCCCCTCAGGGAGTTCGGCGCTCTCCAATCCGGAGACGTCGCCAGGATCATAAGCGCCGAGATAGCGGCCGAGGCTGTGGGTCATCCCCAAACGGTCGGCGATCTCATCGAAGAAGCGGGCGTCGAATTGCGCTATGACATACCCGGGTCCGGAGGACGTTATTCTGTGGCAATCCGTCACGGCTTTGAGGCAGCCCTCGACTTCGGCCTTGGGCATGTCTTTGGATTCGCCGCTGAGCTCGAAGAGAAAATGGGGGCAGGTCACGCCCCCGGTTAAGTTTCAGTCCTTAATACCATCTTCGGTCACGGTGAAGACGGCCTCTCCCTCGGGGAGGTTGGGCGAATCGATGAGCCTTGCGATTCTCTTGCCGGCCTTTCCTTTTCTGAGGTAGATACGGAAGGTGGCTGTGTGGCCCACGATGTTCCCGCCGATGGGTCTGGTCGGGTCGCCGAAGAACGCGTCAGGTTTGGCCGCGACCTGGTTGGTGACGGCTATGACGGCGTTGTTGACCGTGGCGAAGTTGAGGAGGTCGTGCATATGGCGGTTGAGGATCTGCTGCCTCTCGGCCAAAGATCCCCTTCCGACGTATTCCGCCCTGAAATGGGATGTGAGCGAGTCCACTATGAGGAGCCTGACCTTCATGGTCTGCGCCATCTCCATCGCCTTGTCGACGAGGAGGACCTGGTGCTGGGAGTTGAACGCTCTGGCGACGTGTATCCTGCTCAGCGTCTGGTCCGGGTCGACGCCAAGGTAATTCGCCATCTGTATGATTCTCTCCGGCCTGAAAGTGTTCTCGCTGTCTATGATGATGACGTCCGAGTCGAGCCCGCCCCTGTCCTCTGGCAGGGTGGCGTTCACCGCGAGCTGGAAGCAGACCTGAGTCTTGCAGCTTCCGAACTCACCGAAAAACTCGACGATGGACTGGCTTTCCAGGCCTCCGGCGAGGAGCTCGTCGAACGCTTTGGAGCCGGTCGTGAGCTTGGTTATCGTTCTCCTTCTCTCAAGGATGTCGGTTCCGGTTTCGAATCCGCCAATGTCCGCGCAAAGCTTCGCACCCTCGATGATGTCCATTGCTTTCTTCTCGCCGATCTCGCACGTTTCTGCGAGCTCTTTCGGTGAGGCTACGGCAATGGCCATCAGATCGTTGTATCCTGCTTCGCGGAGTTTCTCTGATATGGCTGGTCCTACTCCTGGTATGTCTTCAAGGGTCTTGTGGGCCATTGTGATTCCTCAGATTGCCATGCAAGAATCGGTATTTAATAGGGGACAGAGGGGTCGCCGAAAGTGCGAAAGTGGGTATTACCAATGAAAACCGGCCGTCATATGCTGAAGACGGACCAATCCCAGCTTTCTGCCGCGCATATTCTGAGCTCTTTTTTCCTGAGGTCGTATATGGACGTATGCGAGGTCTTCCCAGGCGAGGACATGAGTCTGTCGGCCATGTCCAGCATCCACTCCTTCATAGGGGTGCGCATCCCGAAATCGCCCAGCCCTGCCGGCGAATAGTCGCCGTAGCACTCGCTGATCCAAGGGGAATCCCTGCCTCCTGCGGAGTTGGAATAGGCGGTCCTCCTCAGAAGCTCGGGAATAGGCTCCTCTTCGAGCAGGATGCGGTATCTCTCCAAGCCGACCGGGTGGTTGGGAAGGTCGGCTTCCGTCTCGAAACCGGATATGTGGAAATCTGTCAGATATTCTGCGTCGTAGATCGCAGTCATCCTTCCGCCGACGAATTCCAGGGCGACCGAATCTTTTCCGTCGGCCATCAGGAAATGCACTTCCGGATTCCCGGGCGCAGAATAGATGTCCTTTTCGGATAGGAGCCTCGCAGCGGAACCCACGGAATCGGCGTTGTCCAGAAGGAAGCGCACGCATGTGAGGGCATTCATCCTATCCTTCCCGAGGGCGCTCCCGGACGAGCGGCCTTTGTCGTTCCATCCTATGCCGCTGAGGCAGCATGCGAAACCCGAATCGTTGATGCCGTCGGCCATGAGCCATTCGGCCATATCCCCCGAGCCGAACGAAACCCCGATGGATTCGCGGTTCCCGGAGCGCGACCTCACTATAGCGGCGTCCTTCCCGCCGATGCCGAAGTTCCTGCCGAGGAATCCATCTTTGCATATGGCGGAGCAGCCGCGGATGTCTGTCTGCATTCTGTCGGCGATGCGGCGGGCGCTTTCCGCGTCGATTTCAGAGGTTGCTTCCACGAGGCTGACGGTCATTGGCAAGCCTCTGATTTCGCTTTGCAGGGGGCGTCATCGGAAAGGAATCTGGCGGCGAAGCTCGTAGCCGGGACGAACTCGAAGAATCTGTCGTAGATTCTGGTGGTTATGAACGCTACGAAATACCCTGTAACGAAGGCAGATACCAGCGTTCCGATTCCCAGATCCACGATTTTGCCCAGGGCGAGCCAGCAGATAATAGCGGATATGGAGATGCAGCTGAGGTCGAACGCGGTCTTCACGATTCTGTATCTGATCCTGTAGGTGATGACGGCGTCGCGGATGAATATGTCCACCGGAAGCAGGGGGATGTAGCATCTCATGAAGAAGGACACGCCGAAGAACAGCAGGATATGCGCGGCGACGATGTAGATCAGGTCCAGCTCAGTCGATTTCGGGAGGCCGCTGAGAAGGCCCTTCATGACATCCAGGAAGGCGCTGAACAGCAGGGCCACGATTATGGAGAACGCATAGCTTCCGCTGGCCTTCTTCGTCATCAGTATGCACAGCCCGATGAGCGCCAGCTGGTATATGACGTTCCACGCGCCGAAACCCAGCTCAGGCATGGCGTAGCTGAGCATCAGGGGTATGGACGATATCACGGTGGTGCCGTACCCGCTCCTGATGAACAGGCACACTGAGAACGCGACCAGCAGCAGCCCGCACAGCAGCGCCAGCTCGCATGGGAACCTTATCTTTCCGTCCGCCATGGCATCATCCCGGCGATGCGTATCCCAAGCCAGTTGTTAAGGCTGTCCGTCGGTTTCCCGATAAACCTGGGATTATCGCACGCGCATCCTTATGAGGTCCAGCATCTCCTTCGAAGGGATCCTGCGGATTACCATGTCCTCCGGCATAGGGTCAGCGGGCTCCTCAATGACTTTCATGGGGCGTCTGGATCTGGCGGATTCCACAGCGCGATCGAGCTTCCCCCGGCTTTCGGCGTATATTCTGAAGAGGGTGTCCCCTTCTTTCACGCGGTCGCCCTTCTTGTGGAACAGGTAGATTCCCGCTCCGACGTCGGCCGGGGCCCCGGCTCCTTTTGCTATTGCCACGAGATTGGATCCATCAAGGTCCTGGACGACACCAGTCCTTTTTGCGTGCACATCCTTCCAGAACGATCCCGGGGAGAGGTCGTCGGAAGATAGGTTTCTGTCCCCTCCTTGCGCCTCGACGATCTCGAGGAACTTTCCGCGGGCTTTTCCGGACCTGAATATCTCCGATGCGCGGGCTTTTCCGTCCTTCTCGCCGGACATCTCCAGAATTATTCCGGCCAATCCGCACGCTTTGTCTACGACGTACGGGTCCGGATCGCGGTTCTCGAGCGCCATTATGCACTCTTTGGCCTCCAATATCGGGCCTATGGCGCGGCCGATCGGCTGTTCCGCCCTGGTCACGGCGCATTCTACGTGAATTCCGAGGATGGTGCCGAGGTCTATCATGCCATCGGAGAACGCTTTGGCCGCGTCCATGTCGGGGATCTTCGATCCGGGGCCCATCGGGATGTCCATCAGGAGGTGCGTGGTCCCCAAGGATATCTTCTTGCTCATGATGGAAGCCATCATCGTCGGCCAGGGGTCTATCCCCATCGGGCGCTCCGCTTTTATGAGCTTGCTTCCGATCGGCGCGTAATCCTCGTTGCCGCAGGCGAAGACCCCGCCCACTTTGGATACGGCGTCTCTCAGGCGCCTGGAATCCATTTCGACGTCGCAGAAGGTGTCGACGAAATCGGATGTTCCGCAGGCGCTGCTGACCGCGCGGGATGACATCTTCGGGATTATCAGCCCTTCGGACGCGATTATCGAGACGACGATAGGGGTGATCTTGTTTCCTGGGACCCCTCCCAAGCTGTGGAAATCGAAAATGGGCTTCACGCCGAAGTCAACATGGGCTCCGGTGTCCGCCATCGACCTGGTGAGGTATGCGACCTCGGACAGGTCGGAGTTGTTGACGTTGAACGAGGAAACGAAGGCGATTATCTCCTTCTCGGAAAGGTTGCCTTCCATGGCATCGGACACTATGGAATCGATCTCCTCTTTGTCCAGCTTCCCGCCGTTTATCTTCTTCCTGATGGAGCGGATGGATTCCGGCTGGGGGGAATACGAGACTTCGACCTCGCGCCTGGGCTTCGCGGAGCATTTCTCCATCACCGATGCGGGCATCCTTATCGTCCCTTTCTTGACGGAGTCCGAGATCAGGACGGCCGTGACCGCGGTCCCTTCGAAGGCTATGCGGATGCGGTCGCCCGGGCTGACTCCAAGCTTAAGGCAGTCGTCCCCGTTCATCAGGGCTATTGGTTCGGAAACCGTCAGGTCGGAATCGAGCGCGATGAGCCGCATGGTGCCGGAGTAGGTCGCAAGCGCGATAAATCGGTTGCCATCCGGGAAGCGGCTGCGTCGAAGCAACATGCAGGCCATCAAAAGAAGCGGCCGGATAAAGGAAGGCCTCCCCCGACCGGAAGAGGCCGGTTTTATCAGAAGTATCTGCCCTGTCTCATCCTTTCCAAGGCTATCTTGATGCGCTCGACCGGTTCGGTGACGGTCATCCTGATGTAACCCTCGGCGGATTCTCCGAACCCGGATCCCGGGGTGACGATCACTCCGACGTCGATCATCTTCTGTGTGAATTCCGACGAGGACATGCCGCAGTTGAACCACACGTAGAACGTCCCTTTGGGCATCTGGACGTCGAATCCCAGGTCTCTGAGGCCGTCGACCAAGGTCTTCCTCCTTTCGGCGTAGATCTTCATGTTGTCGGCGATCTCCTCGGGGGTCTCCCCATGCTCCCCATACATGCTCAGCGCTTCGATGCCCGCCTTCTGAATGAATATGGGCGCGCCGGAATCCGTCTGCCCTTTGCACTTCTTCAGCCCTGCGATCAGATCGGGGTTCCCGACGGCGTATCCGAGCCTGAATCCGGTCATGTTGAACGTCTTCGAGAAGGATCCGAACTCTATGCAGTCGGGTCCGGCCTGGAGCGCGGAGGGCGCCTTGTATCCGTCGTAGCACATCTCTGAATAGGCGTTGTCGTAGCATAGAATCGTGCCGTTCTCCTGGCACCAGTCGTAGACCTTTTTGAGATATGCGAGGTCGCAGGTGGCTCCGGTGGGGTTGTTGGGGTAGTTCAGATAGAGCATCCTGGCGTTCTTGGGGCACTCGTCCACGTCCAGGAGCCATCCCTTCTCAGCTTTCAGCGGCACCTTGACGCACTTGGCTTCGTTGAAGATGGTTGCCGCTCCGGAGTACACCGGATATCCGGGCGAAGGCGCGATGATGGTCTCCCCGCCGTTGACGAACGCCTGTGCGATGTTGAATATGGCCTCTTTGGAGCCTATGGTCACGCACACCTGGGTGTCAGGGTCCACCTTGACCCCGTATCTTCTGCCGTACCATTCCGCCACGGCGGCGCGGAGGTCCTTCTCGCCCGCGGACGACGAGTATTTCTGGTTCGCATTGACCCCAGCCTCTTCGCGCATCCTGTCGACTATGCGCCGGGGCGTTGGGAGATCCGGGTCTCCGATCCCGAAGTCGATCATGTCCCAGCCCGCGGCCTTCTTCTCCGCCGAGAGCTGCTCCAATCTCACGAAGAGATACGGAGGTATCTGCTTGAGCCTGTCTGCCTGTTCGAATTTCATATTATCAACTCAGATGCTTCCCTCGAACACGAGTTCGGCCGGACCTTCCATGAGGACATATCCCAGGTTTCTGTCGGCCGTTATCCTGAGCCATCCGCCAGGGAGGCGGACATCCACCGGCTCTCCGAAGGGGACCAAGCCGTTGAGGGCGGCCGCCACCGTCGAAGCGCAGGCTCCGGTGCCGCAGGCGAGGGTCCAAGCGGCGCCTCTTTCGTAAACTCTTATGTGGATTTTCCCGTCCTCTATCCTGCAGAACTCCACGTTGGTCTTCCTGGGGAAGAACGGGTGGGATTCGAGGATGGGCCCCAATCTGTCGACCGTGGGGCCGTCCAGAGGGCTGAAGGTGATGAAGTGCGGGTTGCCCATGGATACCGCGTTGGCTCTGAATTCCACTCCTCCGGCCTCGAAAGGCTGGTCTATGAACCTTCCGCCGCGGTCGATCGGGATCTCCCTTCCTTCGAGGATGGGGGCGCCCATGTTTATTCTGACGGTGCGGGCCTTCCCATCTTCCACGGTGACGTCCGCCTCCAGGTCTCCGGCGAGGGTGTGTATGGAGAACCTTTCCTTCTTGACGATGCCGAAGTCGTAGGCGTGCTTGGCGACGCATCTGATGCCGTTGCCGCACATCTCCGCTTCGCTCCCGTCGGCATTGATTATGCGCATGGTGATGTCTGTGCCGGCGCCGGGGAGCACATAGAGCACTCCGTCCGCTCCGATTCCGAAATGGCGGTCGCAAGCTTTCCTGCACCATCCGGCATCTATCTCGAGCGAGCCGTCCATGCCGTCCAGCAGGATGAAGTCGTTCCCGATCCCCTGGTACTTCCAGAACTTCATTTCCTGAGCCTCTCAGGTATTATCTGGTGCCTCCACTGCTCCTCGACGGTCTCGGCCTCGCGTATGAGCTCAGCCTTTCCGTCGTTGACGAGGACTTCAGCGCAGAGCGGCCTGGAGTTGTAGTTGCTGGACATCGAGAATCCATACGCCCCGGCGTTGTACACCGCGACGATGTCTCCCTCCACAGGGTCCGGAAGCACGCGGTCGTGGGCCAGATAGTCCCCTGTCTCGCATATGGGGCCGACGACGTCGTATTTGGCGGTGCATGCCTTGCCGAATTTGTTGGCCAGAGCCACGTAGTGGTAGGAATCGTACATCGCAGGTCTGATGAGAGTGTTGAATCCCGCGTCGCATCCGACGTACTTCTTGGTGCCGGCGTCCTTGACGTCGTTCACCTTCGTCAGGAGGATCGTTGAATCGCATATGATGTATCTTCCGGGCTCGAGGATAAGAGTCTTGACATCCGTCTCCTCGGAGATCATGTCGGTGAGCATCGATGCCAATTCCCCGACGTCCATCTCCTCTTCCTGGGGCCTGTACGGCACGCCGATGCCTCCGCCCATGTCGATGAATTCCAGGTCTATGCCCAGCTCGGCGATTTCGTTGGTCAGCCCGACCAGAACCTCCATCATCTCCGAGAAAGGCTCCACGGATTGTCCTCCGGAACCGATGTGGGCGTGTATCCCCCTGATGTCGAAGCCAAGGTCCTTGGCTCTGGCGTAGGTGCCGATCACATCGTCCAGCGGGATCCCGAATTTGGCGCCCTTGTTGCCGGTGATGACCTTGGCGCCGTGCCCGGATCCGACTCCGGGGGTGATCCTGAACGATACCGGATATCCCGGCGCGATCTTGGCCAGCCTTTCCATCTCGGAGACCGAGTCCAGGTTGATCATCACTCCCAGGTCAGAGACTTCTTTGAGCTCCCTGTCGCTGACGTTGACGCCGGTGTACATGATCCTGTCGGGGGTGAATCCGGCCTTGAGGCAGGCCTTCACTTCTCCGATGGAAACCGCGTCGATGCCGGAGCCTTCCTGCTCCAGGATCCTGAGTATGGCCAGGTTTGTGTTGGCTTTGCAGGCGTAATGGATCTTGGTGTCCATGAACCTGGAGAAAGCACCGCAGATGTTCCTGTAGTTCTCCCTGACCCTTTGCTCGTCAGTGACGTATACCGGCGTACCGAATTCCTCCGCTATCTTCGCGGCCGGAACTCCGCCGATGATCATCTGCCCATTTTCGCTCTCGAATTCGCGCATCATCGTATCAGCTCATGTATTTGCTGTGGAGGATCTTCACCACGTCGACCACTTTGCCCATCGGGACGACGAAATTAAGGGAGACTTCGGATGCGCCTTCGGAGATCATCTCCACGTTGGCGTTCGCCTCCTTCACGGCGGAGAAAATGTCCCCGCAGACGCCGCACTTGTTGAGGAGGTTGTCTCCTACCGCGCAGATGAGAGCGACCCCGCTCTTCACATCGATCTTCTCGATGTCGTATCCTTCGATGCTGTTTATCTGCCTCAGAGTGGTCTTGACGTCGACGCTGCTCACGAGGAACGCGACGGTGGACAGGGACGTCGATATGGAATAGATTATCGCGTCCGCCGCGGCGACCATTTCTAATAGCTTCGCAGTCATGGCCGGCCTGTAGGCCATCTCCGCGGAGCTGATTGTTATTATCGACAGGTCTGTCTTGGCTGCGACGCTTCTGAGAAGGTCGTTCTTCGGCTTTCTGAGGTGGTGTATCAGAGTGCCGGGCTCCTCAGGCTTGAACGAGTTCCTGACTTTGAGGGGGATGTGCCTCATCCTGACTGGCTCTATGGTTCTGGGATGGAGGACTTTGGCGCCGAAATAGGCGAGCTCGGCCGCTTCGCCGAAATTCATCTCGTCTATCTTCTTCGCGTCGGGGATTATCCTGGGGTCGGCGGACATGAATCCGTCCACGTCGGTCCAGATCTCCAGCATGTCGGCCCCGATGGCGTTGGCTACCACGGCCGCGGCGTAATCCGATCCGCCTCTTCCGAAGGTCAGCGGTTTGCCTTCCGCCGTGACCCCGTAGTATCCGGTTATGACCGGCACGATGCCCATGGAAAGGAGCGGCCTGACTCTCATCCCCATCTCCGCCTCGCTCTTCGGCAGGTTGGCGGAGCCGTTGAGGGGGTGGCCCTCCGCCACGACTCCGGCATCCTCCGACGTTATGGCTTTCGCATCGACTCCCATGCCCTTCAGAACATGGGCCAGAAGGAGGGTGGAGAAGCGCTCGCCCTGGGATACGACGCCATCCTTGTAGTACGGGTCGGCTCTGTCGGATCTCAGCGCATTTTCGAACGCAACCATCCTCTCGTCGAACTCCGCCCTGAACGCGTCCATGGCATCGCCCTCGAAGAGTTTCTCCGCTGCGGTGATGTGCTTGTTGGCGAACTGCTCCTTCACGCCTTCGATGTCGATCTTATCGCTCTCGGCCGCGGACACGAGGAAGTTCGTGACTCCCGACATGGCCGAGGCGACCACTATTCTTTCGCCTTCGGTGTTTGAAACTATCCCGGCGACTCTCCTCAAAGCTTCGGGGGAACCTACGCTGGTGCCTCCGAATTTCATTACGGTGATCATCTTATGACCTCTGCAAAATGGATGGGATCAGCGGGCCGGAACCCGCATTTTTTCAGAGCAATCCCAGATCTCTCATGACAGGCTCCACGATGGCCCTTCCCTTCCCTGAGAGGGGCGTCAGAGGCAGCCTGGGGGTTTCGGTGCCGTATCCCATGCGGCTCATCACATACTTGATCGGAATGGGGTTGGTCTCGCAGAACAGGGCGTTGAACAGCGGGAACAGCTCGTTGTGAAGCTGCATCGCGGTGTTGAACTCTCCCTTGCGGGCTCTCCCAACCATGTCGGACATGAGTCCGGGGCAGCAGTTGGCGGCGACGGATATGACACCGTCGGCACCGAGGCTTATCAGCGGGACGGTTATGCTGTCGTCTCCGCTGAGGACCTCGAATCCTTCCGGCCTGCGGGCGAGGATGGACTGGATCTGAGTCATGTTTCCGCTGGCTTCCTTCACGCCGGCGATCCCGGGGAGCTCCGCCAGAGCCATCAGGGTGTCGACGTTCACGTTGCATCCGGTTCTTCCAGGTATGTTGTACACTATGACCGGGCAGCTTATGTTGCGGGATATCTGCTCGTAATGCTTGTACAGCCCTTCCTGCGTGGGCTTGTTGTAGTAGGGGGTGATCGACAGGATGCCGTCCACTCCCAGGTCTGCGGCCTTCTTGCTCAGATCGACGGCTTCGGAAGTGCAGTTGCTCCCGGTCCCGGCGAGGATCCTGCACCTCTTGGACTGGTCCCTGACGATCTCGATCACATGTATGTGCTCTTCGTGGCTGAGGGTGGCCGATTCCCCGGTGGATCCGCAAGGCACCAGCACATCGACCCCGTTTTCCTCCTGGAAATCGACGAGCCTCCTTAGCGCTTCCTCGTCTATCTCTCCGTATCTGTCGAAAGGCGTTACTATCGCCGTTCCAGTTCCTGCAAACATGTTATGCCTCCCCGAAATGTTCCTTGAGTATGAGGCGCGTGCGGGTGCTGAGGATGTTGTCGTAGCGCCTGACGCGTTCGATTATTTCGTTCAGATGCTGGGATGACTCGACGTCTATGATGGCGATGATGTCCTGGTCCCCAGTGACCTCGAATACCTCCGTTACCCCCTCATAACCGGCTAATTCCCTGGCGATCTGCTGGGTGTCGGTGTTCACGTCGATCCTTATCTCCACGAGCGCCTTTACGTTCTTGGAACTGGTTTTGATGGTGAATCCTCTGATGACGCCCTCTTCGGTCATCCTGTGGACTCTGCTGCGGACGGTCCCCTCCGATACCCCCAGCTGGTTCGCTATCTCGACGAAGGGGCATCTGGAATCCTTCTTCAGGATCTCTATGATTTTTTTGTCGAGGTTGTCTATCATAAGGCCGGCATCCTGCTCATTGAGCACGTCGGACGTAAATCAATTTTGTTATTTAAATCATGGTAATTCGTTACCTTCATAACGGAATCCATAGATGCTATGACGTAAAAAGGGGTAAGAGGTTTGGTATTCTGCGGATTTCGCAGAACTCAATCGTAGTTGTCCCCGGGTCTCTTCTTCCCGTCGGCGTTCATTATGGTGACTTCGTACTTGGTGTACGGGATTTCGACTCCATTCTCCTTGAACAGCTCTAACATGCGTTCCCTCAGTTCTCCGGCGTAGTTTCCGCTGCTGTCGAAGTCGTCGACGTAGGCTGCGAGCCTGATCTCGATGCCAGAATCCAGGAAATTGGTGAGCCTGGTGGAAGGGGCGGACCTCGTCTCGCTGATCACCACATGCGGGTGCTCGTTCGCGGCCTGGATCATAAGTTTCTTCGCGAGCTCCAGATCGGCTTCGTAAGCTATCGACATGTAGACGTAGATTCTGACGTCGTTGGTCTCCTTTGTGACGTTGGAGATCGTGGCCGATGTCAGGACGTTGTTTGGCATGGTGATCGTCTGGTCCACCTCCCATGTGTACAGCTCTGTGAACATCAGTTTGACTGATTTGACGATGTACACGGTGCCGTTGACTTTGATGTAATCGCCTTTCCTGAACGGCCTGGTCGCCAGCAGGACAATTCCGCTGAAGAACTGGCCGAGGACGTTCTGCGCTCCCATGGTTATTCCCAAGGTCACCACTCCGGCGCTCATCAGTATCCCCGCCAGATCCACGCCGAAGGATGCGAGGATCACGGTCACGGCCGCCACGGCTATGGCGATCTTCCCGAGCATCTTGAACAGGGGCACCAGCGAGGAATCCACGCCTTCGACGTCTATGCTGTCCATCCCCCTGAACAGGATGTGGAGGATGAAGGTGTAAATGCGCCACGCCAGCAGCGACCCTATGATAACGTAGGAGACTGTGGAGACGGCTCCGAGAGCATAGCAAACGCTCGGGTCGGCGCCGACTATCTGCGCGCACAGGTTCAGCGAATACACGAACATCAGGAACGCGGTGATCTTGGTGACCGATCTCTTGAACTGGACTTTCTCCCTTTCGCTGACGTTCCCTTTCGCCAGCCTGGTGAGGAGGGGGACGAGAGCATAGCATACGATCACGTTCAGGATCAGAAGGATGACCATGGTGACCAAAGATGGGAACCAAGGATCTCCCAGCACTCCATCCAATGTGTTCGGGATCAGCCCGAAGAACTTGTTGTATTGGTTGTCGGAGCTGTACGTTGAAGTTACGTTCAGAGTTATCTCGACGGTTTCGATGAATTTCCCGTCTCCGCTGAGGCTCTGAACGTAGATTTCGAACGGAATGATGTAAGTTCCGCTCCTGACGTATTCCGCCGCCTTCACAGTGATCTTCGTAGACGCGTATTTTCCGGGGGCCGCATCGATGCTGCCGGATTCCGGCGAGATCGTGGCGACGTCTTTCATCGACGCTTCCTTGAGCACGGCAGCGATGACTTCGGACGAGCTGTTCGTCAGATAGATGGTGCATCTTTTGGTGGAGTTGCTTTCGATGCTTATCGAAGGGGCATACGTCGGGTTCGATGAATCGTAGCCTATCTCGGGTATGCTAACGCGGAATTCGTCTTCGGTCAGGCCATCGGAAGGGACCAGCGGAATGGAAGCCATCAGGACGAATGCGATCGCCGCCATCGCCACGGCCATTTTAACGCGCATGGAAACAGGATATTGCAGGTATATATCAAAATGACCGATGGTTGTCGCGATGTTATGGGAAAGCCTTCTTTGGGTCGTCTGCGCGATATCCGTATCATTGGTTCTTTTGTCCGCCGCCCGCTCGGACGTCTTTACGCGCGAGGTCAGCGATACCCATTGGGCGGCGATATGCGCGGTCGGCATCCCGTGCTCCGCTTTGGCCCTGCTGGGAAGCATCCCGGCCCTTCCGGTGGCGATATGTTCGATTTCCTCCGCGCTGATGGCGGCTTACGTGCTTTCGGAGAGGGCAGGCGGGCATTGGGCATTGGCGGTTTCGCTGGCATTATCGATGGTCTCGTACCTGATATGCCCGCAATGCTCGGGGAGGGAGGCCATGCTGTCGCCGGCCATCTCTTCCGTCCTGTTTTTGGTGATGTATTACTCCGGGATTCTGGCCGGGGGCGCCGATGCCAAAGCTCTGATCTCGCTGTCTCTGGCGTTCCCAGCTTACCCCTCGATACCTGGGTTGCCTCTGTTATGGGCGCCTCAATATCCAGCATCCGCGGTGGTCTCGCTTCCGGTGTCAACGCTGATCGTCGCGGTTTTGATATCCCTCCTTCCGATGGCAGCCATCGGAGCCAAGAACGTTCTGGAGGGCAGGTTCGGGCCGAGGATGCTCACGGAATATCCGATGCTGTTGAAGGAGGCGGAGACATCGTACGTGTGGCCGGCCGTGGATGTGGAAGGGGGCGAGCTGGTCCATCGCAGGCCTGCGGGAGATGTCGAGGCTGTCTACGCCAGGCTGAAATCCGAAGGGATCGAAGAGATAACTGTGACGCCGATGATACCGTTCGTGGCGCCGATAGCGATAGGGTTCGCTTTGGTGATCATCCTCGGGAACCCGTTGTTCGGGTTGCTTTGAAAGAAAACAGAGCCGGGTTGCGGACGGCTTCCGGATCTTGTCCGACCCAGACTCCGATATTCATTATGGTAGTGTACTATAAAACTTTATTGGATGTATATGCCATCAGATTCATCAAACATATTGTTAATTTTCGGTCAAATCATGCTCAAAGTCTGATATTCATCCTATGGCGGCAGGCGGCGCATCTGTCTCCGTCGAGGGAAACAGGGTCCACCAGGTATCCCAGCCTCCTGATTACGGTGGCCCCGCATTCCGGGCAGTAGGTGTCGTCGGCGCTGTCCGTAAGGGTATTGCCTACATACGCATAGTTCAGCCCGATCTCCATGGCCATATCCCTGCAATGCATGACCGTTTCCACCGGAGTCCACTGCACGTCCATCATCTCGTTGTCGGGGTGGAACCGTGTGAAATGCACGGGAACGTCTTCGGAAAGGCTGTCCCTGACCCAGCGGCAGAATTCCGCTATCTCCCCGTCGGAGTCGTTGTATCCGGGGATGACTAAGTACGTCAGTTCCAGATGCACTCCGCATTCATGGACGATCTCCGCGCTTCTGAGGACGTCTTTCAGGTGGGCTCCGCAGACTTTCATGTAGAATTCGTCGGTGAACCCTTTGATGTCGATGTTCATGGCATCCGTCACCTTGCACAGCTCTCTGAGCGGCTCCTCGGTCACGAGGCCGTTGGTCACCAGAATCAGCTGCAGCTCCGGATCCACTTTCATGACGTCCATGATGTATTCGAACCAGATCATCGGCTCGTTGTAGGTGAACGCGATGGCATCCTGCTTCTCGTTGCGGCATAGGTTGACTATCTCGTCCGGTTTCTTGTAGGTGCTGCGCTTCTTGCCGGACGGCAGCTGGGATATGGCGTAGTTCTGGCAGTGCTTGCAGTTCATGTTGCATCCCACCCCGCCGACGGAGAAACATCTGGAGCCCGGCCTGTAATGGTACAGCGGCTTCTTTTCCACGGGATCGACGCACAGAGACGACACCTTCCCGTAGGAATAGGCCACAAGCATGTCCTCGTCTGCCCTGCGGGACCCGCATCTGCCGTAGCTGCCGACGGCTATCCTGCATCTGTGGGGGCACAGCCCGCATATGTAGGCGCTCCCGTCCTTCTCGTAATATCTGGCTTCCACGCGATCGTTAATAACGGCCATTTGAGATGACGCTCCTTTTTCCGTTCTTCATGAGCTCGGCTTTCCCGCTGCTGTTCGTTATCCCTATGATAGAAAATTCAACTCCGGATTCGTAAATCTTTCTCATATTGCTCCTGTTCGCGGTGAAAAGGAGCTCGTACTCTCCGCCGCAATCGAACAGGAGTTTTTCTATCGGGATCTTCGCTTCTTTCGCGATCTCTTCGACGTAGTCTTCGCGAGGTATGAACTCCATTTCGATCTCTATTCCAACGCCGGACATGGAGCACAAAGTGTTCAAGGCGGTGCCGAGGCCGTCGGATAGGTCGATGCATGATGATATGGCCCCGCATTCGGCCAGCGCCATGCCATCCGCGACCTTTGGGATGGGCATGTAAAGCGAATTCTTGGCTTCTTCAGCTTCTATGCCAAGATCCAGAGCCTCCAGCGCCGCCGCGGGGCCCCCTATGGAACCGGTGACGGCCACGAAATCTCCCGGGGCGGCTTCGCTTCTCAGCATAGGTTTTCTGTCGTCCATGCTCCCGATGGCGGTCCCAGCCACGATCCCGGGGCCTGGTTTGGTGTCGCCGCCGACGATTCCGGTGCCGCAGAATTCTGCGCATTGGTCTATTCCGCTCATGATGTCGTATGCCGCCTGCGCCTCAAGATCCTGGGGGAGGGCGAGCGCGGCGAGGAAGCCCGTAGGTCTTGCTCCCATGGCGGCTAGATCGCTGAAATTGACGGCGGCGGCATACCAGCCGAACTGCTCATAGGTCATCCCTGCGGGGAAGTGCCTGTCGAAAGTGACTATGTCGGTGGTCACCACCACCCCTTTTTCGATCACTGCGGCGTCGTCCCCGGGGCCTACCCGGCCTTCAGGCCTGATGAAACTTCTGAAATCGTCGATGAGTTGGCGTTCGCCGATATCTTCTATCAGGGGCATCGGACGGTGAATCCATGCTCCCTGTTAAAAGGTTGTTCGGAGGCGCATCCGACGCTCACCTTATTTATTAGTGCACTGTTAAGAGGGTCAGATAATCATGATGATCGACGTGAAATACGGGAAAGACGGAGTCCAGAAAGTGGACATTCCCGATGCCAACTATTTGGGCACATTCTATCCCAAGGATGTGGTTTGCGGGGACCCGGACGAAGTCATAGGGGAGTCGATCGGCAACCCCTTGGGATGCGGTTCCCTGGAGGAATTCCTCGAAGGCGGGAAAGACATCGTCTTCATAGTCAACGACGGGACCAGGCCCACCCCCACCGCCAAAGTTCTGGACGCGCTCTCCAAGAGGATGGACCTCAGGAAGGCCAGATATCTCATAGCCACCGGCACCCACAGGGATATGACCTCTGAGGAATATGATTTCGTGTTCGGATCGCACTATGCCGAGCTCAAAGACCGCATAATCTGCCATGACGCCAAGAAATCCGAGTGCGTGAATCTGGGGACGTCCAAGAACGGCACCCCGATGGAAGTCAACAAGATCGCCGTGGATGCCGACCGCCTCGTCATAATCACTTCGGTGGAGCCCCATTACTTCGCCGGATACACCGGAGGGAGGAAGTCGTTCCTGCCCGGAGTGGCGTCCTTCAGGACCGTGGAAGCGAACCACAAGCTCGCGATGAGCATGGACGCCCAGTCCCTCGCTCTTGAAGGCAACCCCGTCCACGAGGACATGATGGATGCGCTGGCCGTCGTCAAGGGCAAGAAGATATTCTCCATCCAGATGGTCCTCGACAGGCACCAGAACATATACAAAGTGGCTTCCGGGGACCTGAACCAGGCCTTCGCCCGCGCCGTGGGCTGGGCCAACGAGGTGTTCTCGGTCCCCATCCCTGAGAAAGCGGGGATCGTCATCTCCGTCGCCCCCTACCCCATGGACGTCGATCTGTACCAGTCGCAGAAGGCTTTGGACAACGGGAAATGGGCTCTGAAGGAGGGCGGAACCATCATAATGGTCTCCAAATGCAGGGAAGGCATCGGCCATGCCACCTTCCTCACTCAGCTGTCTTCCTCTTCGGACCCAAAGAAAGTCTTGGAGAACCTGAAGGCCGAGTACAAGCTGGGATACCACAAGGCTGCCAAGATGGCCGAGATCGCCACCTGGGCGAACATATGCGCGGTGACCGATTTGGACCCGGAGATCCTGAGGAAAGCCAACATAACTCCATATCCGAGCGTTGCCGACGCGGTTGCGGAGGCCCTCAAGAAAGACCCGTCCGCGAAGGTCATCGTCCTCATGGACGGAAGCGTCACCATACCGAAGGTGGCCGAATGACTTTCGAAGCGGACAAGCTGGAGGCGGTCAGGAAGGCCGTCAACGTCTGCACCATGTGCGGGTTCTGCAAGAGCGTCTGCCCCTCGTTCAAAGCTATCGGGTGGGATTCGGCTCTTTCCAGGGGACGCATCGTGCTTACTTACGGTCTTCTGAACGGCGACCTTCAGCCGGACGAATCCCTCGTCAGGAACATGTACACGTGCACCACCTGCGCGGATTGCGTGAGGAGATGCCCATCCAAAGTGGATATCGTCGATATAATCGAGATGTGCCGCGCCGACCTCGTGAAGAGCGGCAACATCCTCCCGAAGCACAAGGCCATGTGCGAGAACATCCTGGCCGATGGCAACCCTTTCGGGGAGAAGGCTTCAAGGCGCCAGACGCTGGGGAAAGAGCCGCACAAAGCGAAGATCGGGTATTTCGTCGGCTGCACCGCCACGTACAGATCCAAGAAGACCGCGGAGGCGACCTTCTCCATACTGGACAAGCTCGGAGTTGATTACACTGCCGTGGACGAGGTATGCTGCGGATCCGTCATGCAGAGGGTCGGATGGCCCCTGGACGACGTCACTGAGCTCATGAAGAAGAACGTCGAGGCCATCCGCGCCATGGGTGTAGAGACTTTGGTCCTCGCCTGCGCCGGATGCTACAGGATGTTCAAGATTGAGTACCCCAAATACGTGGACGTCCCGTTCAAGGTGCTCCACATCACCGAATTCCTCGCAGAGCAGGATCTGAAGCTGAAGCCGATGGATGGAGTTGTCGCCACTTACCACGACCCCTGCCATCTGGGAAGGCACTGCGGCGTGTACGAGGCGCCCAGGGAAGTCATCAAGAAGATTCCCGGCCTGGACTTCAGGGAGATGGAATTCAACCGCAGCACCAGCCATTGCTGCGGAGGAGGCGGAGGAGTCAGATCCGCGTATCCCGAAGAGTCCATGGACATCGCCAATACCAGGCTGGATGAGGCGTCGTTCGCCGACGTGATCATAACGACCTGCCCGTTCTGCGTCAACAATCTGGCTTCCGCCAAAGGGGACAGGAAGGTCGAAGTGAAGGATCTCGTGGAGATCATCGACGGGCTGCTCTGAGCATGGAATTCCAAAGAGCCTCCCTCCGGGGAGGGCCTATAGTAATGGGCATCCTCAATGTGACGCCCGATTCTTTCTCCGACGGCGGCGTTTGGTCGGATCCTCGCGCCGCCGCCCGCCATGCCTTCGAGATGGAGGACCAAGGGGCAGGGATCATAGACGTGGGCGCGGAGTCCACCCGTCCCGGTTCGTCTCCGATCTCGGCCGAGATTGAGATATCGCGTTTGGCGCCCGTTCTGAGGGAGATAGTCCCGTCTCTGAGCGTGCCGGTGTCGGTGGACACCATGAAAACCGCGGTGGCCAGGAAGGCGGCGGATCTGGGCGCGGACATAATAAACGACGTCAACGGGCTCAGGGACCCAGGGATGCCGGAGCTCTGCGCCGAGGCCGGCATATGCGCCATAATAATGCATAACCCATGCGGCCCAAAAGATCAGCATTCGTCTCTGATGGGGGACGGATACATGGATGAGATACGCGATTTCCTCAGGGAGCGCGCCGCGGCGGCTCTGGAGGCCGGAATCCCAAGGCAGAAGATAGCTTTGGATCCCGGGATAGGCTTCGGGAAGACTCCGGAGCAGAATCTCATGGTGCTCCGCAACTCCCGCTTCTTCTCCGACGGGTATCCGGTCCTGATGGCCTCTTCCAGGAAGAGGTTTCTGTCTCTGGCTTACCCCGGCATGGACCGCGACGAGGCTTCCGCCGAGGCGGCATGGGAATCGGTCAGATGGGGCGCGGATATGGTCAGGGTGCATAATGTCGCTCTGACGGTCAGGAAGTTGGATCGGCCTCGATGAGCTTGGCATATTCTTTTTTGGCCCATTTGACTCTTCTTATTGCAGATTTTTTCATCCACTCTTTCGCTTTGTCCAGGTCTTTATCCACGCCCAGCCCGTCGCGGTAAGCCCTTCCAAGGTATCCCATGGCTTCGCAGTTGCCTTTCATCGCGTATTCCTCGGCTTTCTCGGCCATCTCATCCAATTCGCCCTTGTCTATGAGGATGCGGAGGAGATAGGTCTCGCACCAGGATATGCCTCCCTTTGCCGCCTCTCTCATATGGGCCTCGGCTTCCTCCGCATCGGCATTGCCGTCTTCCCTTTCGAACCATATCCGTCCGATCATGCCTTCCAGTTCGTATTCAAGCGCCGGGTTGTTGGCCTTGTTTTTGAGCGTCGATGCCAATTCGAGCGCCGCATCGTACTTCTTGGTTACGAGATTTCTTTTCACGCGCTTGACCCCATTGTTCCTGGAGACCATGGCGCCGATCCGCATCGCGTCCAATTGGGCGCAGAATTCCATGTATCTTCTGTCCAGCGCTCTGTCGAGGTCCGGGACTCCTTTGACTATGTCCTCGATGCATGCGAAGGCATAGTCGTAGTACTCTTGGACGAAATGCGCAGGGTTGTAGCCCCACTTGTGGGCGCCGTCGCAGATGTTCTCGGCGGGCATGCGTATGCAGCGGCATCCCAGCTTTTCCTTGAATAACAGCGTGTATCTTTCTATCTCCCTGCGCCTGTTCTCGATTATCTCTCTCTGCATGGGCGCAGTCCTGCCAGCTCTGTCCATCCTAAGGATGCCATCTCTGATTTCGAGGAGGATTATCTTGTCGCCGTATCTCTTTTTGACGAAATCGCACGTGGCATCTATCATCTCATTGAGATTGGGGGCATCCTCGAATTCCATCTCTTCGATAGATTCCACGGCATAGCCCCTTTTCTCTATGGCCGAGCAGATCTCCTGCTGGGTCAGCCTTTCCTTCATGATGTAGTGGGTCTCGCCTCCGTAATTAACCGCGTACAATCCGTACGAAAGCGCCCTGAGGTCGATCAGAACCCAATCCGAGCCGGAAGTTTTGAGGTACCTGTATCTTTTGTTGAGTTCATCCAGCTTCAAGCGCTTTATGAATTTCTTGCCGGTCAGCATGCTCTCGGTGGCAAGCTTGTCCTCGTCCAATTCTTCTTCGTCCAGGAAATAGGGCATCGACAGCCTTACGTATTTTCCGATCAGGAATTCGCGGTCATCCTTGAGGCCGAAGACATCGCGGCTGACGCACACTCCCATGATGTCGATCGTCGCCAGAGCCTCCGGATGCTGGTGGGTATCATCAGTCCCGCTCACGATTCCCCTTCCTCCCTCTCTTCTTCTTCCGATTTGACCTTTGCCTCTTTCGCTTCCGCCTTTTTGCACATGAGGAGCCATTCGGCGGATTTCGCCTCGTTTTTGGGCAATCCCCTTCCATCCCTGTAGGCCTATCCGATGCAGCCTTTGGCCGTCGAACTCCCCTCTTGGGAATCGGCGAATGCGCGGGAGACCATCTCCAGCAGCGATTCGGGGGTATCGATCTCCCAGAGCAAGCCGAGAAGCTCATTTTTTGCCCATTTTGTCCCTGAATCCGCGGATATGCGCATCAGTCCCGTAGCTTTCGCCAGATCGGCGTTGCCATCGGCTCTGTCGCGCCAAACTCTCGCCTCGAATCCTTTCAGCCTTGATACCAACGTTTCGTTCCTCGCGATCTTCATCCAGTCATCGATGACCGCCAGAACCTCTTCGGGATTGTCCATGCCCATGGAATCTATTTCGCCCAGTATGTTCAGCGCCCTTAGGTATGGGTCGCTGCGGAGGATGTCCATGTTATTGGCGATTTCGATGCTCAGATCATTGATCTTGGCTCTTGTGTCCTCCTTACCATCGATGACGGCCCTCAGGCATGCGCTGATATAGTCGTAGACGGCGGCAGGGTAATGCGATGTGCTTCTTCTGATCGGGCAGTCGATGACGTTCGTCGGCGTGCGGACGTAGAAGCATCCCAATCTGCCTTCCAATCTCAGGGCTACCGCATTCCCCGACAGGGACATGCGGGTCTGCTCCCTGTTATCATAATATACGACGTTGGCCCCGATGGTCTAGGTCCAGTATGCGTCTCTGATGTCGAGCAGCACGGCATTGCTCCCGTACTGCTCTTCGATGAGATCGGCAAGGGAATCGAGGAAAGCATCGGAGTCTTCCATGCCGTAGAACGCGGCTATGCGGAACGGTTTATCGTCATTCTTCTGCCTCAGCTCGGATCTGAATCCGCCGGCGCAAGGCACGTATACGGTAGGTTCTTCGTCGACAGCGAACCAATTGGACGAAAGCGACCTTACGTCGATCGCAATCCATTTTGATTTCTTCTTCGGGATATCGGCTTTGACTTTCCTGCTTCCGCCGTCCAACGAGACCTTTATGAAATTCTTGACGCCGAACCCGCTTCTGCAGAGCGTTTCCAGGGTTATCCCGTCGGGCTCTCCCCCCAGTACGTCAATCCAGATCTATTTCGGCAAGCCTTTCTTCGCGCTCATTTCCCGCCCGTTCCATCCCTGCGTTTGCTCTTGGTTTCCTGCGCTTTCGCCATATTCGCATCCAGACTTCTCAGCTCTCTCTCGGCCCAAGGAACTTTCATCTCCGCTGCCTTAGACAGGCATTCCCTCGCCTTGGCCAGGTCTTTCTTCGTGCCTTTGCCGTAGCGGTATGCCCTGCCGAGGTATCCCATTGCGATTCCGCTGTGGTTCGCGAATCTCTGGGCTTTCTCGACGAGTATGTCGGCGTCCTCTTCCCAAAGGAGCTGCATGTACTCCAGGACGGCCCATTTCACGTCCCTGACGGACGCCTCTTCCAGCCACTTCTCAGCAATCGCCTTGTCCTTGCCGACGCCTTCGCCGTTCTTGTAGGCCCTCCCGACGAACCCGATGGCCTCGCCGTTGCCTAGGGAAGCATACCTTATGGCAGCCTCCAGAGTCTCTTCATAGTTCCCGGATGCTCTCAGCATGCCCAGATATTCGGTCTGCGCCCATTCTATCCCGCTTTCCGCGGACGATTTCATGAGAGCCATCGCCTTTTCCGGGTCTGCCTTCCCATCAGCCCTGTCGCGCCACAGCTTTCCTATGGCGCCGTCGAGCTCCGCTTCCAGCATAGGGCTGTTGGCTCTTTTTCTGAGGTGAGTCGCTGTTTTTATGCAGAGGTCCGCGTTGCCCCTTCTTTCCATAAGATCGGACACACGGCTGACGGCGTTCTTTCTCGACAGCATCTTCCCGGAGCGTATCGCGTTCAGTTGGGCGCTGAATTCCATGAACCTGCGTTCCAGCGACCTATCCAGATTGGGGATCCCGCTAACGATGTCGTCTACGCACGCATAAGCGTAATCGTAGTATTCTTGGATGTAGTGGGCGGGCGTATCTCCCCACCTCTGCCAGGCATCGCTTATGATGTCGGAAGGTATGCGGATGAAATGGCAGCCGAGGTTTCTGAGGATCATCCTTGTGAACTTGTCGATGGTGCTGTTCATCGATTCCGCTTCCAAGGTGCGGTTCAGGGCCACGTTCCCGAAGCGGTCCATGCGCCATAGGGCCTCCTTCTGTTGGAGGAGGATCACGTTGTTTCCGTATCTCTTCCTTATGAAATCGCAGGCGGCATCCACCATCTCCGATGTCCCCGGGATGTCATCGATCTTGACTTTGCGGAGAGACTCCAATTCCAAGCCCCTCTTTTCGACGGCCTTGCGCATCTCCTCCTCGGTAGTGGTGTTTCCTAGGAAATAGTGCGTTTTCCCGCCGTATCTGGCCTCCCAGTATTCGTAGGAGACAGTTCTGATCTCCAGAAGAAGCCATTCGGAACCGGATTCCCAGAGGCCTTCCTCGCAAGTTCTGTTGAGGTCGTCCAGCTTGCGGCGGCGGAGATATCTGGTCTTGCCTTTGACGTCGTCGTCTCCCAGGCGCTCGCTCTCTTTTACGCGCTCGTCGTCCGCGAAGCTGGGGAGCGATGGGCGGGTGTATTTCCTTATCTCATATTCGTTGCAGTTGGCCACTCCGAACACGTCGCGCCCTATGCATACGCCCAGCACGTCGAATGGCGGTTTCCTTTCCGGCACGGCCGGACCTTTGGAGATGTCATCGGTCATGGCAGTCACTCCGACAGCGATATGGTTTCGGTCTTCCGTTCCGCTTTGGCGAGCCATCTCCTCGATTCAGCGGCGTTCTTGGGCAGCCCCACGCCCTCTTCGTATGCCCAGCCGAGGAATTCCATCGCGTCTTTGTCCCCCTCTATGGAATAGTTATACGCTCTGGACACCATCTCCAGCAGGGAGTTGGGGGAACCTTCCGCCCACAGCGCGGATAGCAGCTCCCTTCTCGCCCATATCGATCCGGAGTCGGCGGATTTCCTGAGCAGGCGGACGGCTTTCTTCAGGTCCGCTTTGCCGTCATCCCTCTCGCGCCATGCCGCTCCGATGCGTCCCTCGATTTCTGCCTTGAGGATCTCGCTTTTGGCTACGGCCATCTTTTTGCGGAGCATGCCGATGATCTCGTCCCAATCGTCCATGCTTTCCTTTTCCTTTTCCATACTCTCTAGGAATGAGACCGAAGACAGGAACGGGGCTCTGCGGGCCGCGTCCATGTGGTCGGCTATCTCCAATCCCAGCGTCCTGAGCTTTCTGGAGGCTTCCGGCTTTCTGCTCGCTATAACTTTGACGCAGTCTTTGACGTAGGCGTAGAAACCCTCGCCGTAGCGCGGCATCTCGTCGCTGTCTTTTCCGCGGCCGACTATGTTCGAGGGAGTGCGTATGCAATGGCATCCGAGGGAGTCGACCAGCATCAGGGAGAGCATGTCTTCGGCTTCATTCCTGCGCGCGGAATTCGGGTCGTCAGCGGGAACCACGTTCCTTCCCGGGGTGGAGATCCATGCCGGGTCTCTCAGGTCGAAGGCTATGACGTTTTTCCCATACTTTTGCGCGATTGAGGAGAGATCTTTGACGTATTCGTCGAGGGCTGGGATGTCGGCGAACCCGATCCTGCGGACCGATTTGGCTCCGCCCATCTTCAGCTCCCTCACGGACGATCCGGTGCACGGCACGTATCTCACGTCTTCGTCCTCGCTGATCGCCTCGAAATGGTCGCATGCGATGGATCTGATGTCGATGGCCAGCCATCTCGACGGGTTCGCGGGCGGCGTTATGGGCTCCGCTTCGAATTCGGCTCTTATGATGTTCCCTATCCCAAAATCGCAGATGAGCATCGTCTCCAGCATCGCCCCGTCGGGGCACCCGCCCAGAACATCGAAAACGATTCTCCCGTCAGTCTTTCCGCCCATAGCACTCCTCCTGAATGCGGCCTATCGCCATCACCGAATCGTATACTACATAAAATAAAGCGTTATCCCCTGGACAGGCTTTCATTGGCCTTCCCCAAGCTCCTCCAGCTCTTTCGAAGCCCATACTATGCCCCCGTCCGATGCCGTCTTCAGCCACATGGATGCCTTCCTCATGTCGGCTTTTCCGTCCGTCCTGTCGCGCCATATCCTGCCCACTATACCGGCCAGCTCCGACTCCAGCAGCGGGTTGTTGGCTTCCGCCATAAGGAGCTGGGCGTTCGAGATGGAGGCGTCGGCGTCGTCAGAGGTTTTCCAATGGTTTTCCGCGCGTCTTACGGTGTTGTTCCTGGACAGCATCCTGCCGGAGCGTATGGAATCCATGGCGGCGCATACCTTCAGGAATTCTCTTTCCAAAAGAAGGTCAAGGTCAGGAGCCCCTTTCACGATGGCGTCCAGGCATCTGTACGCGTAATCGTAGTACTCCTGGATGTAATGGCCTTTGGACATGCCCCATAAATGGAGGTAGTCGCAGATGATGTTCGACGGCATGGGGATGCAGCGGCAGCCAAGCTTTTTCATCAGCGCTTCGCAGTATTTTCCGGTGATTCTGCGCCTTCTTTCCACTGGATAATCGCGGATGTAGCCCACTTTGCCTTCTTTGTCGACGTGCCAGAGAGCGTCCCTCATCTCAATAAATATGATGTTGTTCCCATATCTTCCCCTGACGAACTCGCAGAATGCGTCCATCATCCCTTCGATCCCGGGGACGTCTTCCGTCTCGACGAAGCGGATGCTCTCCGGCTCGAAGCCTTTTTTCCTCGTCGCCGCGCGGATCTCATCGGCGGAAATGCTCTCGGCGGTATAGTAATGGGTCTTTCCGCCGAATTTGGCTTCGTGGTATCCGAATGTGAGGGATCTGGTATCTATGAGCAGCCATTCCGACCCGGAGCCGTTCAGTTCGTCGGCGTATCTCATGTTGAGGTCGTCCAGCTTCAGCCGTTTGTGGAAATCCCTCTCGCCCTTGACATCGTCCATCGTCGCCCAGAGTTCAGGGTCCACATTCTCCATGTCAGAATAGTATGGGAGAGACAATCTCGTGTATTTCCCGACATCATACTCGTTGCCGTTGGCCAGGCCGAAAATGTCGCGGGAAACGCACACGCCCAGTATGTCGAACGAGGCCGTTTTCTTTTTGGCCTGGGATTTCTCGCCGTAATATTCGTAATCCTCGTCCACGATATCATCCTCCAGCCTTTCCTTCAAGCTCTTTTAGCTCGATCTCGGCCTGTTTGATTTTCTCGGAGGCTTTCGACAACCATCTGATTGCGTTGCTTTTGCTTTGGGGGAGACCTTTCCCGTCGCGGTATGCCCTTCCGAGGATCAGCATGGCTTTCGCGTTCCCTCTTTCGGTCATCCTGCGCGCCAAGGCGACCATCTCCAGCAGGGAATCGTCGGAGCCTTCTCTCCACAGTATGTCCAAAAGATCGCTTTCGGCGCTTTGGATGCCGGAACCCGCGGATTTCCTCATCCATTCCGCGGCCTTCGAAATATCGGCTTTGCCGTCCTTCCTGTCCTTCCAGATGGATCCGATGCGGCGCTCAAGCTCTCCTCTGCCTTCGGCGCTTCTGGCATTCCTGTATCTGGCCATGGCTGAGCTCATCAATCCGTCGACGCCATCTTTTTTGTTGCTTGCGTTCCACTGCCTGTCGAGACGTCTTATCGCGTCCTGATCGAATGCGTAGCTTTCCCCGCGCATGCAGTCCATCCTGATTCCGATAGAGATTCCCAGCTCTATCATCCGTCTGCGCGCGTCTTCGCCTCCGGCTACCATAGCGTCCAGGCAGGATTCCGCGTATCCGAGGAATTCGGGGGCATATCTCCCTGAGTCGGAGCCCAATATGTTGGTTGGGGTGCGCACGCAGAAACATCCCAGGCTGTCCACGAATCCGAGCAGGCATTCGTTCGCCGACTCTATGGCATCCTCGTCGGGATCTCCGAGGTATTTTACATCGCCATCTTTGCCGATGGAGTAAAGCGGATCTCTCAGGTCAATGGCGACAGCCTTCTCTCCGTAAGAGCGTTTTATCGCCTGGCAGATGCGGTCCAGACGGTTGTCCAGGCCGGGGATGCTGTTGAACCCGATCCTGCCCACGGAACCGTCAGGCTCTTCGAATCCGAACCTACCGCAGGGAACGTGCTCTTTGATGCCTCCGCGGTCAATCTCGAAATAGTCGCCGGATATCGATCTGACATCAATGGCTATCCATTCCGAGCGTTTTTCCGGGAAAGATATGTCGCCATCCGAGAATGAGATGCCCAGCAGGTTTCCGACTTTGTATCCGCATTCCCCCAGGATCAGCGCCGCTTCGCTGACTCCGGATGCGCACAGCACGTCGAATTCGGCTTCTTTCCGCCACAGCGGTTCGATGGTGCCCCTTCTGTCCAAGATAATCACCATCCAGATCGCAGCAAAAACCCGGCGGCTAGTATGACGATCACGGATACGGCGGCCGCGGCATAGAACGCGATTTCCTTTCTCCTGTCGCCGCGCTCCCTCTCTCTGAAGGATTCCTCGCAGATCTCCCCGCAGTATTCCTTCCCGAATTCGATGGGCTCGCCGCAGTATTTGCAGTGGGAATGGTCGGGGAGCCTCGTTCCTGCCATGTCTTTGTCAAGCGAATGCCGATATTTTATGCTGACGATTGTTTAGCAATCTTAATCGGATAGGCTTTGATTTAAAGCGTTTCTGAGGGGTCTCATACCGCACCCCGTCGGTGCGGAGGAAAGGCAATGGTTAGGTTCGTTCTTAGGAACAGGGCGAGATCCGTCTCGGTGAAGATGGATCTCGGCAACGAAGAGGAGATATCCGAGATCAGCGACACGGCATCCGAATACTGGGGCGGAGGATTCATATTGCGCAGGGGATACAGTCTGCTGAGGGCGGATGGCAAGGTCGGGGATCTCATTTCCGACGGAGACGTCGTCGAGGCGATACCGGATCCCGATTCCGACCCAAATATGGGGAGGCAGGAAGATTTTGGCAGGAAGATTGGGGTCGCACGCCGATGCGATCGCGGATCCGCGCGCGGTTGAAGCCGCGGTCTTGGTCGGGGAGGATCGCACCGAATCCGGGGAAGACGCGGAATCGTTCCTCATGGGCGAGATCTGCCGCGACGGCAACGGGACTTACGTGCTCATCAATGGCATATCCGCCTCTCCCGCCGGCGCCGTCGGCCTGTCCGTCGCGTACGAAAGCGGGGGCTTGGAGCCTTCTCCGGATGACGAAAGAAGGTTCCTCGAAGGATTCCCCGACGGGATACTGATGGTGGCCGACGTCTACGCCCAGAAAATCGCGTTCTACAAGCGCTCAGAGGATGGAATAGCGCCCGCATCGGTTCTGATGAGGGAGCGAGCTCAGACCCAAATCGCGTGGCGGCCGCGCATGTCCTCTTCGGTGATGCCGCCGCGCTCCATTATCTCGCACACCAAGCATTCGAAGAACAGGTGCGCGGAATCCTCGAAGGCCGATCCCAGAGGCATGGTCCCGCTGGACGAATCGGTTTTGATAACTATTGTGACATCAGAGGATTTCGACAATTCGCTTTTCGGCTGGGATGTGAGGGAGACGACGGTGGAGCCGATGCGGCGTGCGATCTTCGCCGTCTGCACGACCGAAGACGTCTTCCCGGTGTTGGACAGCAGGATGACGAGATCCTTGCTGGCGATGATGGGGGTCGTCATCTCTCCGACGAAATGGACGTCGAAGCCGAGCTGAACCAGGCGAACGGCGAAAAGCTGCCCTATCAGACCCGATCTCCCGGATCCGTAGATGAATATCCTTTCGCTGGAGAAGATGAGGTCCAGCAGCCTGTCTTTGGCCGCATTGTCCACGGAATCCACCGCGGACATGCAGCCTTCAAGAATTTTTCCGAGGTTTTCCCGCATCTCATTCACTGGATTCGCTCTTCTTCTTGTCTTTGAGGGATTTGGCCACCTTTTTGGCGAGAACCCTCTCATATATGATTTTCATATACATCGCGTCGTGCTCAAGAAGCGGTGATGTGGAGATCACGGTCGCATCCGGCTTCATCTCGATGAGGGCTTCCGCCAGCGGATCGAATTTGAGGTTGCCTTTCTTGATGGGCGTGAGCCTTTTCTCGTCCCCGTCCTCGTACTCGACTCCGGCGAACGCGGTGTGGATCCTGCCTTTGCAGTGCTTTCTGATGTCATCCAAGACCTCGCGGAAGTCGTCCACCTCTTTCAGGGCGCCGTTGGTGCGCGAATAGTAGTGCGAGAAGTTCATGACAGGCGTGATGCTCGGGAATTCTTTGCAGAGGTCGAAAATCTGGTCGAGGGATCCGAAGACTCCCTGCTGCCCGGTTACTTCCACGCCGAATCTTGGTTTGATGTTGTTGTCTTCCCACCATTCGGTGAGGTATTCGACGTTGTCGTAGATCATCTCGTCGATCTCTTTGCGGTTTCTGCGCTCGTCATCGTATATCCCGAGGCTGGTGACGACAATGTCGCCGTCAAGGGCGTTCAGCACCAGCGCAGTGTTCTGGACGCTCTGCAGGCAGGTCTCGGTCAGAGCCGTATCCGATCCGAGGTCCATATAATAAGGCGTGTGGATCGACAGGTTGACGTCCAGCCATTTCGCCCTTTTCCCGATGGCCGCGAACTCGCTGTATTTCTTTACGATGTCGGATTGGAGCATGATTATGTAGTCGTCCTCGTCGATGGGCTCATCCGGATCGCAGATGACCTCGTCGTTCCTGAGGATGCTGATCGCGAATCCTTCCTCGACGTCCCTGGATTCGATGTCCCTGAATCCGTTCCCTATCTCCTCGTCGTCAGGGGTTATGAGATGGGTCATCGGCCTTACCATCTGGACTTCCAGGGCGCTGAGGCTGAGGTTATGGACATCTTCGATGCCGTCCTGTAGTGTGCGGCCTTTGCAGGAAAGAGGGATGCCGGCGGGTCCGAATCTTATCATGCGATCACGACGGCGCCATGTTCGGCGCATTATTAATTTATATTGCCGCCAAACGTTGGACTTCCCGTCCCATACGGGAATCGGGCGGAGCATCCGGGGCTGGATATGCCGATCTAAACGTCGGGCTCCCGCGGCTCAGGGCATCGGAAAAAGTTCATTCTGAAGGCTTTCTGCTTTTCCCAATGTAGTTAATATTAAATGTAACCCCTGTATACGACCGCTCACCAACACTGGGAGAGTCAGAAATATGACAAGCAGAAAGACTAATCCCCAGCTCGTCGCCACCATCGACAACCTCAAGGCGATGACTAGGGAGAACGACGCTGCTATCTGGCGTGATATCGCGCTTAGGCTCGAAAAGTCCAAAAGCAACTGGGCCGAAGCGAATCTCAGCAAACTCGAGAGGTATGCCAAAGACGGCGAGACCATCGTCGTCCCCGGCAAAGTTCTCGCAGCAGGTAGCATCAGCAAGAAGGTCACCGTGGCGGCATACAGCTTCTCCGGAGCCGCAGCCAAAGCGATCGCCGCCGCAGGCGGAAAGACGCTCACCATCGAGGAACTGGCAAAGTCCAACCCCAAGGGAACTGGCGTCAGGATTATGAGGTGATTTGGATGGTAACAGTAATCGACGGAAGGAACCTCATCCACGGAAGGCTCGCCAGCCTCGTAGCGGAGAGGATCATGGACGGCGAGGAGATCGTCGTTCTCAACGCGGAGTCCATCGTCATCACCGGCGTCAAAGAGAACGTCTTCAGGGACTTCAAAGCCAAAGTCGACCGTGGAGACACTACCAAGAGGAAAGGACCATTCTATCCTCGCAGGGCGGATCTTCTCTTCAAGAGATGCGTCAGAGGCATGATCCCCTGGAACTCCTCCAGCGGAAGGGAAGCTTACAGGAGGCTTCACGTCTTCGTCGGCACCCCCAAGCAGTTCGAGGATGTCGAGAAAGAGAGACCGGAGCAGGCCTGCAGGAAGATCACCGGCAAATATACTACCCTGGGAGCCGTTTCCAAATTCCTGGGTTCCAATGTGAGATGATCTCATGGTTGAGTGCGTAAACACCAGCGGAAAGAGGAAGACCGCAATTGCCAGGGCCACTGTGAAGGCCGGAACCGGAAAGGTCACCATCAACAAGGTTCCCATCGAAGTCTTCACGCCCGAGCTTGCGAAGCTCAAGATCGAGGAGCCTCTCGGGCTCGTCCCCGAGAAAGCCCAGAACGTCGACATCGCCGTCCTCGTGAACGGCGGAGGCGTCATGGGCCAGGCCGCGGCCGCTAGGACCGCCATCGCCAGAGGGCTCGTCGAGTTCTACAAGGACGAAGAGCTCGAAGCGGTCTTCAGGACATACGACAGGACCCTCATCATCAATGACGACAGGCGCAAGCTTCCCAAGAACCCCCTCGGTCCTGGCGCCCGCGCCAAGAAGCAGAAGTCCTACCGTTGAAGTGGTCTCATGATAATTCCGGTTAGATGTTTCACGTGCGGAAAGGTCGTCGGATCGGCCTATTCCGAATACGTAAGGCGCGTCGGGCTTGGAGAGGATCCTAAGACGGTCCTCGACGACCTGGGGTTTGAGAGGTACTGCTGCCGCAGGATGATCGTGGCGCATGCCGATCTGATCGGAGAGATCGCTCCCCTCGGATGATTCCATAAGCCAGCGAATCATTCGCTGCGATTCAAACCGGGCCTTCGGGCCCATTTGTTTTCAGTTTTATTTCCCGCAGTTTTTCTGGGCGCTGACTCGATAGCAATCTTTATAATCGATTAGTTAATCACGCCATTGTGGGCCCGTGGGGTAGCTTGGTATCCTTCGTGCTTGGGGTGCACGTAACTCCAGTTCAAATCTGGGCGGGCCCACTCTCGTGCTTATCCATCGCGTTTTCTATTCTCGTTCATTCTGCGGTTATCATCCTCATCGCTGACAACCGCGATGATGGGCGGTCGACTTCGGTGTTTCCAGCAGGAAGTGCATGCGATGGCCAGACATCCGATCGGCGCTATTTCCGTCGTTATGCGATGCCAGCAGCCAGTCAATCCGGGGGCCAGATGTTTTTCGTGAAGCACATCCCAAAGAAAAATATATAACTCTAAATCCATCCCTCTAAGGATATAATTGGATGGATGATACAGCTTAATGACTGGAATCCCAATTCATCCAGTCGGATGGCCAGCCTTGATCGGCTCCCATCCAAGCGCGCGTTTGGAGTGATATGATGCGTTACGGAAAATTCGTTCTCTTTGCCGTTGCGTTGGCAGCAATCCTTGCGCCGACATTGTCTATGTCGGATGACAGTTCTGCGGCCACATACAGCGAAATAAGGGTATACATCGAGAACGCCAGCGGGGAATACGACATGTCTGTCGTCGGAGGGGTTTCCACGGTCAAAGAGGCCATAGAAGCCGCCGCGGCAGATCAAGGAAAGATCATCGCGCTGGTCAGCAACGGCTCGGCAGTGAGATCCGTCGACGGCCTGGAGCCTGAGAGCGACAAATATTGGAGGGTGCACCAGTGGCTTCCATTGGGAACCTCGGGCTGGAAGCATACGGCTTTGGACAAGTCTGACGGGATGGTTTCCGGGACTTCGTATTGCCTGCATATATGCGAGCGCGTGAACATCGACGGGTCTCAGGACTATGTGGCGCCGGATTTCAAGCCCGAATCCGAAGGATACATATTCTTCAGGTTCGCGAACGGGTTCATACCGACCATCCCCGAAGTCCTCGAGGCTTTCACATCTGAAGTCAGAAAAGAAGGGTTCTGGCTCAAGGGAACCGGTTCCACCATGGCCGAAGTGCTGGACGATGCCATCAAGTCGAACGGATTCGACGTCGAGCTCAATTATACCCAGGACAAGAACGGAAACAACATCCAGGGATGGATCAAGACGATGTTCGGTCTCGGAGACGAGCTCGAGGAAGGAAGCGACGACATATGGCACTATTGGAGCCAGTGGACGTGGGTCGAAGGGGATTGGAGCTATAACGAATGGACTCTGGGATTCTATGACCCTGCCGTGTACAAGTATGTCATGTGCATCTATCTGATATCCACTCCGGATCCCTACAGCACCGATTACATCATAGACGTGGGCGGGGACCTCCCGAATCCGGATAAGGAAGAGGTCATCTGCATCTCCAACCATCCCGTCGTGACGTTCGCACTCCCCGACGGGACCGCAGTAGCGACCCAAGTTCTGAAGTATGGGGAGACCCCGAATATGGCTCTCGTTCCTGAGCCAGAGGCTCCCAAGGGCAAGACATTCTCCGGATGGGGAGACACCACCGTCCCGATCGTCCGCGACACGACTTTCACGGCCAATTTCATCGATGCCGCTTCGTATATGGTCCGCTATTGGGACGAGTCGAAGACGGCCGTCCTGTATGCGGAGACTGTCGCCAGCGGTTCTTCATCCACATACAAGGGGACGACCCCGTACAAAGCGCCGACCTCCGAGTTCAGATACGAGTTCGAAGGATGGAGCGCGGATCTGACCCATGTGACTTCAGATATGGACGTGACTCCCGTGTTCAAAGCGGTCCCGTTGGCGCATGAGCATTCCTGGGGCGAAGGAGTCGTAACGAAGGCCGCGACATGCGTCTCGGAAGGCGTGAAGACGTACGCCTGCTCCTGCGGTGAGGTCAAAACCGAGCCAATTCCCGCGCTCGGGCATTCATGGTCCGAATGGAAGGTCACGAAGCAGCCCACCTCGAAGGACAAAGGCACGGAGACACGCACGTGCTCCGTATGCGGGGAGACCGAAAGCAGGGACATCCCTCCGACCGGAGAGGATTCCGGGAGCGGCTCCGACAACACGGTGCTCTATGTGGGAGCAGCGATAGCCGCGATAGTGGCCATTGCCATAATAGCCGTCATCGTGATGAAGAGAAAGGGCTGAGCCATGAGAGCGTCCTCTATAAAGCTGGCAACCGCCGCCTCGATTGCCGCACTGATCCTCGCATCGATACCGTTCATCGGTTTCTCGGTCGACATGACCGACGAGAAGCAGGGCGTGATGATTGATTTCGCCTATTACAATGTGGAATGGGTAGAATTGGATCTGGATGGGCTGACCGGCATGGGGGCGCTCGAATCGGCATGCTCCAAGAAGGGCTACGGGATAGAGTACAACGAGGACGGCACGGTATATTCCGTGGGGAACGTGCCCCAGCTGATCAACGTCGACTGGGGGATGTACATCCTCGAGGGTGTCGGCAAGGATACCCATTGGGCAGAGGTCGAAGATCCCTCATCATACGACGTCTCAAGCCAGAAGATAATCTCGTGGGCCCGGGCAGGCGAGGGCAGCGCGATGATGCCTGCCGTCGATGCCACCGGGTTCACTTATTACAGCTATGCCACCGAAGGAAAGAACCGTTTCGGAGAGGACCTGAGGGTGGCGACTTTGGCTCCGTCCGTTGCCGAGACGGTCTGCGCCGTGGGGGGCCTGGACAACATAATCGCCACCGATAGGTATTGCGATTATCCCAACCGTTTGGTGGAGCGCCAGAACAGCGGAGAGGTCCGTTTGGTCGGAGGGTTTACCGACCCCAACTTCGAGCTGATCGTGGCGGAATCGCCGGACCTGGTGTTCCTGGACGGGGGCACCGGGGAGCACGTGACGATGGCTGACAAACTCCGCAAAGCGGGGATCAATTGCGTCGTCCTGCATCCGGCGAACAGCCTGAACGATTTCATGATGAACCTGTGGGTATGCGCTTCGGCACTGGGATTCCCAGAGAACGGGAATTCATACATTAAAGACGCCAAGGAAGTGATCAACAACATCTGCAGGATCGCCGATCTCAGCGGCAAGAGGGTGTTCTTGTCGCTCGGTATCAGCGATTCCCCATATACGCCAGGCCCAGGCACATACGTGACCAACATGATCGAGTCGCTGGGCGCGGAGAACATATTCGCGGATGGAACCCAATCGTGGTTCATGGTGGACAGAGAGGCCGTCTACGACAGGCAGCCCGACATCATCATAATAATCTACGATGCCGGAGAAATCAGCACCCCAAGGGAATACAGGGCGCTTCTGTCCGGCCTCAACGATATGTGGAAGCAGACTCCAGCGTTCGAGAGCGGGGAAGTGTACGTGTTCTCCGGGGACGCCGCCAGTCTCCTTTCCAGGCCCGGGGCCAGGATCCCGGAATCCTTGGAGCTTCTGGCCAAGATAATGGATCCGGAATCCTTCGAGGCCGCCGACCCCACTGATATAGTCGGCGTGAAGTATTACAACGATAGCTATAACGACCCGGTGGACGGGTATCTGACGTATGTCAAAGCGAAGGGGCTGTTGGAATGGCAAAGATGATTGCGTTTGCGGCGCTTTTGCTGGCGATATTGGCTCCCCTCGCGTTCGCAGATGTCTCGGACGCCGATTCGGACGGGCTGCTGGTAGACTATGGCAATGGCAAGCTGTCTTGGTACGGACTGTCTGCCGGGGAGACCGTCAAAGACGTCATCTCTTCTGCGCTGGCATCCGCCGGCGTTCCCCTGGAATTTGAGGCCGCAGGAGAAGAAGAATACATCAGGTCGATAAACGGGCAAGAGTCCATTTCCATCGGCACGGGAGAACAAGCCCAGGAATGCGTCTGGAGGATCTATTCCTGGGATGGGGTGGCATGGGAGCCGGAGCCGAGGGATGCCAGCCTGCAGTATTTCGGAGGCCCTTTGGCGCTGGGATTCTATCCGACCGAGAGCATAGTGCCGGTGTCCAACCCAGATTACACAGACGTTTGGATCTGTTACAAAGGCAATTCGTCGTCCGATGGCGTCAGCTATTCGTACGGCCCGGATTCCATAGCGCAGCCTCTTGAGTGGTACAATGCCTATCCCGGCGCAGTCGACTGCTCCATTCTCTATGCCGACGGCCTCATATACCACACCGCCGCGGGGCTGTATGGAAGCGTGGGTATGGACAGCTTGGCATGGCTGTATTGCCTGGACCCGGTCAACTAACAGGTTGCGTGGTCTCTGAGCTATTCGGACTCAGGGAACATCGAGATTTCGACTCCCGTCATCATCGGTGATATGATAATCCTGACCGCAGGCAATTGGCACATCTATTGTCTGGACAGGTTCACGGGGGATCCCGTGGCCGAGCTGTATCCGTCGGGATCGTCTCCGGACAAGTGCAACATAGCCCGCTCCACCGAATACGATGTAGACAGAAGCGACCCTTCCGTGGTGAAGGACAGGCTCCACAACAATTCGGGCATATCGAACGCCGTCTATGACAGCGGTGCCCTCTATTTCAACGGCTCTGACGGCATCATGCGTTGCTATTCCGTCGATAGAGAGGACGGTTTCAGGGAGCTTTGGACCCACGTTCCCGATTCCTCGGTCAGAGGATGCTTCTACTTCTATCCGCCCCACATAGCCACAGTCGAAGGCAAGAAGGCCGTCATATCCGGCAATTACGCCGGGAATATGATCTGCGTCGATGCGTGCACCGGCGAAAAGATATGGGACGCGCCACTAGCGGATTCCAAGGGCAACCATTCCGGGGCAGTGACCGCAATATCCATCTGCTCCGGCGAGAGGGCCATAGCATGCTTCGCGGACGGCGGGATGGTATCGTCCAGCGGAGGGATAGCGCTGATCAGCCTCGCCGATGGGTCGGTCATATGGGAGAAAGATGTCCTCTGCAGCAAGCCGGCGGTGTTCGGGGGCAGATTGTATTCTTACGTAACATATTCGATGAACGGCGCCCAGACTCTGGTCAGCCACGATACCGGCGCGGAGATCCCGCTGGAGAACGGATATTATTCTTTCTGGGTGGACGACGGCACCGTCGCCTGGTCCAGAACCACTGACGCGCTTTCGGTGGGCGGGATAACGTACTGCGGCGGGAGGATTTACAGCATGGATTATTCGCCGGGGTCGGAAGGTTCCATGGGCGGCTGGGTATGGTGCATCGACGCCGACAACGGGGATGTCGTCTGGAAGGCCAAGGTGAGCCCGTACGGAGGATCGGCATACAGCATGTGCGCCCCGACGGTTGTGGACGGCAAGGTCTTGGTCGGGAACGACTACGGCGCCGTATATGTGCTGTCCGAGGTCCCCGGGACCGAGCGCAAAGAGACTTCCGGGATAAACTACGAATCGCAAGGGCTGGCTCACTGGTCGTGGGCTGCCCTGGTCATTATTGCCGTCGCCGTCGCGGCTGTCACGGCATGGATGTATAGGAGGGCATGATAGGCATGGCAGACAGCGGAGGATCCCGCGGGAAGGGGTTCATCGATACGCTTCGCAAAGGTTTCAGAGCTATGAACGATAGCATCGGCCCTGAGAACGCCACCAAAAGCGAGATAAAGACCAAGAAGAAGCGCTTCAGAATAATCCTCGTAGCGGGGATATTCTTCCTCGCGGTCATGTTCTTGGTCTCCATATCCATATCAGCGGGCGGAATAATCCCGATAACCGACGCATTCTCGTCTCTGATATCGGCTATTTCCAAGGGAGGGGAGAACCTGACCACCGAGGAGCTTTACGTGTTCTCGTCGAGGCTTCCCAGGGTAGTCGCGGCCGTGGGCGTCGGAGCGGGGTTGGCGATAGCGGGCTGCATGTTCCAGGCTCTCATCAGGAACCCGATGGTCGACCCGTATATCACCGGAGTGTCTTCCGGGGCCGGATGTCTGGCCGTGGCCGCGTCCACGATGCTGGCTTCCATCCCTCTGTTCGCCGGGTACAGCGCATACATCATCCCCGTGGCCGCCATCGTCGGAGGTCTGATCGCTTTCGCCGCCACGCTGCTGGTGGCCGAAGGCGCCGGAGGCTCCGCGACGAACTACATCCTGTCCGGTGTGATAGTCGGATTCGCGTTCTCCTCCGTGCAGACCGTGTTCCTGTCGCTTAACAAAGACAACCTGACCAACGTCATGTGGTGGCTTTACGGATCCTTCGGAAACATCACCTGGGAGAACGCGTTTCTGGTGATGATCCCGGCGCTGGGAATATCGCTGATAGCCATGCTGTGGGCCAGGGAATTCAACGTGTTCACGGCGGGAGAGGATCAGGCCAGGCTTCTGGGTCTCAACGTCAGGAGATTCAAGGCTCTGATGATGGTCGTCGCTTCCATCCTGGCTTCCATATGCGTGGCATTCGTCGGGGTCATAGGGTTCGTCGGACTCATCATCCCCCACGCATGCAGGATGCTTCTGGGGAGCGACCACAGGCTCATCATGCCCGCCTCCATCGTGCTGGGGGCTGTCCTGATGCTGTTCTCGGACATCATAGCCAGGGTGGCCATAGCCCCGCTGGAGCTGCCCGTCGGTGCGATAACCGCGATGATCGGAACGCCGGTCTTCGCGTACATGCTGGTCAAGAGGGGGCGCGAATATGACGGATGATCAGGTCTTGAAGATAGAGGACCTCAAAATTTCGTTCGGGGACTTCGAGGCTCTCCATGGGATTTCGCTCTCCATCCCCAAAGGCAGGCTCGTAGGTCTGATAGGACCCAACGGGTGCGGCAAATCCACCATGATGAAGTGCATATCCAAGCTTCATACCGGGTGGACGGGAAAGATAGTCGTGGACGGCAACGACACGTCCAAGATGCGCCCGCCAGACATCGCCAAGCTAGTCGCCAACGTTCCCGCCGAAGTGGGATCCATGTACGGGGTCTCGGTGATGGACATGGTCATGCTCGGAAGGTATCCGTTCGTGAACAAAGTCTGGTGGGAATCCGAGGACGACGAGAAGATCGTCATGGAAGCCCTCAAGACGTTCGGCCTCGAGAATTACAGAAGGAAGCAGGTCTCTCTGCTGTCATCGGGAGAGAAGCAGCGCACGCTTATCGCCAAGGCATACGTGCAGAATCCGAAGCTGATGCTCGTGGACGAGCCGACCTCGCACCTTGACATGAAATACAAGCTGGAGGTCATGGAATACCTTCAGAAGATGGCCCGCAGCGACATGACAGTGATGGTCGCGGAGCATGACATCTCTCTGATGGCGAGATACTGCGACCTATGCATCATAATGAAGAAGGGCAACATAGTCACCATCGGCAATCCGAAGGAAGTGATCACCGAAGACCTCATCAGAAGGGTCTACGAGGTGGAAGCCCACGTCGGCGTCGACAGGGACGGCGAGATATACGTGCTTCCGAAGAGGTCCATATCGCCTGAGGAGGCGTTCGGGGGCGGGGAATGAAATGCGCTGGATGCTGCCGCTGCTGCTGACGCTCGCGCTGGTCGCCATCCCATTGGCAGGCGAGGCCGATGCCCAAGACCATTTCACGGTGCGCTTCGAACTGCCGGACGGCACTGTGATAGCGGAGCAGCAGGTCGCCGCGGGGGCTCAAATCAATCTGTCTGAGATCCCTGCGATAGAGGTGCCCGAAGGGGTGACCATGTATTGGGGCGACGTAACGCAGCCTATAACCCAGGACACGACGTTCAGGGCAACTTTCATATCCAGGGTCGAGACCCACATCGTTAGCTATTATGACGAGACCGGGGAGATATTCCTGCATAGGGAGGTCGTTCTTGACGGGAACGCCGCTGTTTACGGCGGCATACCCACCAAGCCTTCGGACAGCCAGCACTCGTATGTATTCGCGGGGTGGAGCGAGGATCTGTCCTCCGTCACTTCGGACATCTCCGTGAGGGCGGTGTTCGAGGCGGCCGAGAGGGAATGCGAGATCAGATTCTTCGATTATGACCGCTCGCTGATCGCCACCAGATCGGTCCCGTACGGCGGGACGCTCACAGACTTGCCTGAGAGCCCGTCACGGCCGTCGACCGTAGGATACAGGTACGAGTTCGTGTCATGGAGCATAACGCCCAACGGCAACAGCCCGGCCCATTTCACGGACGTGAGCGATACCATGTTCGTATACGCGTACTATGCGCCTTTCCCAGCCGAATACACGGTGTCTTTCCATCACGGAAGCGACGTCGTCCGCAAGGATGTCAGGGAATACAACACGCCCATTGGAGGCGCTGCCGCCCTGGACATCTTCGAAGGCGAAGGCATCGCTCTGTTCTACAGGGACAGCGGCCTTTCCATCCCGATGTCTGTCGACGACGTGGTCATCGGAAATACCGATGTCTACGTCAAGAAGATCCCGGGAATCTATGCGGCAGAGAGAGACGCTTCCGGGAACGTCATCGGGAATGCCATCTCCGTCTCCCACAACCAATCGACCGCATCAGAGATCCCAGTTGAGAACGGCGAAGCGATTCTGTACGACATCTCCCAGTTCGGGAGCGGTTTCATAGCGTCCATCGACAAGGAATCGGTGAGGCTGGCTGCCGAGAAGGTCGGTTCCGGCACGCTTCTGAAGATGTCGGTTCCCAGAGGGTCCGTATCCATGAAGGCTTCGGATATGCTTCTTCTGGCCGAGGGCGGAGATATAACCCTGTCCGTGAGCAACGGACCGTCCAGCATCAGGATGGCTTCTGCCCTCAAGAGGATCAATTATTCAGCGTTCTACAGCGTCGCTCTGAAGGTCGGAGGCCGCTCCATCACGGATCTGACGGAGATGGGATCCGAAGCGAAGCTCTCTTTCCCGGTGGATCTGGCCGAGGGATTGAACGGTGCCGCATGGAACATCTCCTCGAAAGGTGTCCTGACCCAGATGGAATCGGAATACGATGGCAGGGAAGTGAGCTTCAGATCCCCCACAATCCAGTTCTATGCCGTCGGAACCGACAGCGAGAACGCCGGGACAGTCAAGGAGCAGGTCATCGTTCCCACGGGGAAGACCTCGTTCTCCAGGGTATCCGTCGGAAGCGGATATGCGGCCGAGCTGACGTCCATGTCCATCGACAACTTGGGCGATATTCTGTTCCTGCCTTCGTCGTTGGGATCGAACGCGCTGGTCTCCGTGGCTCAGGGAGCACTTAATGATGTTAGGAACGCCCCGGCCATTGCGGTCCCCGCGACGGTATCCAAATTCAGCTGGAACAATTGGTCGAATTCCGTGGCGGATGTCTATTTCCTCGGGGATAAGCCAGAATTCTTCGGGGAAATCCCGGCTTCGGTCACGGTACACAGGCTTTCCGGCGCTTCCGGCTGGGATTCCGAGACCGACGAGGTTCCGGTTCTGCTTTACGACGGGGCCTACAAGAAAGACCCGTTCTCTTTCTACTATTTCATAATCGATGGGAAGGCCATAGTGCACAGGTATGTGTCGGGCGTTTACGTCCAGATACCCAGATACGTCTCCGCCATGGGCAACGTGTATCCGATCGTCGCCATCGGCAATTCCGCTTTCATGCTCGCCGAAGGGTCCGATTATGAGCTTTACGGGCTGTCCTATCGCGATTACAATCTTGAGACGGTGGAGATACCCTCTTCCGTGACAGACATCATGGCCGACGCATTCAGAGGATCTACCGTCCGCAACGTGTTCGGCATGGATTCCGTGGTCCGCATCTGGGACGGCGCATTCGGGAGCTGCCGCTCGCTTTCCTCCCCGTCGCTGCCTGATTCGCTTCTGTACATAGGCGAAGGCGGGTTCAGAGGATGCTCCGCAAAGACGTTTGCAAGGGTCTCTCTGCCTGGGAGTCTCAAATCTATGGGTGACGCAGCTTTCTATGGGTGCTCCAATCTGGTGGGCGTGAAGCTCGGAGATTCCATCGTCGCCATTCCGGACAGCTGCTTTGCCAATTGCGTCTCTTTGGGCGGGATAACGTTCCCGGCTTCCGTGAAGTCGATAGGGAACAGCGCCTTCTACAACTGCGGAGACATAACCTACGTCGATCTTGCCGGCGTGGAGTCTTTAGGCTCGGATGCGTTCGCCAATTCCAGGGCATCATCCGAGCTGGAATGCGTCGTCATCGGGGAGAGCATGAAGACCATGGGGACAGGCGCGTTCTCGGGGTGCTCTTCGATAGCCGAGATAGAGGCTCACTGCCCTTGGCCCGCAAACATCCAAGAGGTGTTCTCCGGGCTGGATCTGAGTTCGGTGAAGTATTATGTCGAAACCGAGGACAGGAAATCTTGGGAAGAGCACTATAGTGACGTAGAGATACTGGATGAGGAAGACAATGTCAAGAAAGATAATTCTCTGACTTACTTCACGCTGGGGATGCTGGTCTTCTTCATCATAGCAGGGATCGTATCCTTCCGGTACAGGATGAAGGCATGATTAACGTCAGAGAAGAGCTCCTTGTTTTGGCCGATCCCGGAAACGCTGAGTTCAGCGCGAAGCTGACCCCATGCGACCATAAGTTTTTGGGAGCGAGGATTCCGGAGCTCAGAAAGCTGGCCAAAAGGATAGCGAAGGACGACCTCGAAGGGTATTTGGCTGCTTGGGAGCCCGAATACTTCGAGGATTATATGCTAAGAGGTCTGGCCACAGCCTATGCCAAAGTCCCTCTGGATGAGAGGCTTCGCTTGTACCAGGATTTCATTCCCCTCATAGACAATTGGTCTGTATGCGATTCGTTCTGCTCCACATGGAAGCCCAAAGAGAACGAGAAAGAAGCGGTGTGGGATTTCATCGTCCCTTATCTGAGCACCGGGATGGAGTATCAGATGAGGTTCGCGGCCGTCATGATGCTGGACCATTTCATAGATGAGGGCCACATTCATAAGGTGATATCAGAGATCGATCGGGTCCTCTGCGAAGGGTATTACTACAGGATGGCCGCGGCTTGGTGTCTGTCAGAATGTATGGCGAAATTCCCGGACGTCACTTTGGGGTATTTGGGCGGGGAATGCGGGGTCGACGATTGGATCCGTTCCAAGGCCATGCAGAAGTGCTTGGAATCGTACCGCGTTAGCGATGCTGTCAAAGCGGAGATCAGAAGTCTGAGATGAAGCTGGGCAAATCTGATTATAAGTCAGATGGTCATCAGTAAGACTATAGTTTACCTTATGATTATCACTATAGTCTTATACCGAGGACGGGGGTATCCATTCGTCATCGAAGCATGGCGCGTCATGGATGCTCAGTTCTTCCCCCACATCGAGTATCATGCGGTCGCGGGCAGCAATGGTGTGCAACCCAGTTTTCTCTTGGACCCATGACGCCTCGGAATCTACGCCTTTTCTGATGATAACCACGCCCAGATGGATGAACACCGTCAATTCCGGTTTTATGATATCCTCGAAGAATACCGCATCCTCGGTGCAGGTGTGGAAATGTATCCTGTTGCCTCTGGGAGTGGTCACTGGGAGCATAAGCACCCTGCTCCCTATGTATTGCTTGGCGATTTCCTCGTCGAATTCCGTGTCGCTCACATAGGAAACCTTGCCGAATTCCGTATGGAACGTCATCCCCACGTTGGTGGGGTCGCTGTGGATAGACCTGAAGAAATCCACTCTCATCCCGACGATGTTCTTGGAGTCTCCAGGCCTCACGGCTTCGCAGCTAACAGGAAGGTTCCTATGATAAGCCGAGAGGCAGGGGCCTAATTTCCCGCTTCCTTCGACGACCGTGGCAGATCCATAAACATGCCCGCGTTTCTCCCAGCCGCCATGGGTCATGCCTTCGATGACGGATTCCGCGTCCGAGTAGTGGTCAGGGTGGCAATGGGATACGATAACAGAATCGGTGCGCGCGGGATCGTAGTGTATCCTGTGCATCTGAGTCAGGGCGCCGGGTCCAGGATCCACGTGCAGGAAATGGCCGTCATGCTCTATCAGCATCCCGCCGGTGCTGCGCACTTGGAACATGGAGGTGTGTCTCCCGCCGCCGGTGCCGAGATAAGTTATGCGGAATGCCATGCCCACAGAACGACGGCTGGATATACGGTTTTTTCCATTTTATCCGGCTGTAAATGGTTCTATCCAAAGATCCCGCAGGAACATGTCTGCCGATTGTTCCGCTGTCAGGCACTGGCCGCCGCCAAGTCGGAATGCTTTATGTAATAATTTGGATTGATATTGGATATTAATTCCTATTAATATGATATTTCTTTTATTATCATCGAGTTTTAGAAACATATTTTCAATCATAAGCCAATTATTTTGCGGGTTGAAACCCAAGGAGGAATAAAATGAACGAATTCAAGCCGATCGATCCGACGGCATGCGGGCTGTTCTTCGTCGCGGCGATATCGCTGCCGCTGGCGTTGGGGCAGCTGGTGAACGATCCGTCGGTGTTCCCAGTGCTTCCTTCTGCGGAAGCCTTCAAAGTGATAGGGATCTGCATATTGGTCATCGCATTGCTGGCATACGTTGCAGGAAGCAATTTCGGATTCACCGTGTTTGCATTGGTGGGTGCCGCTGTAGCGCTGACCGGATTCGGAATGGGTCCGGTTGAGAATCTGACTTTTGCTCTGCTTTATTTCGTAGCGATCGTATGGTCGCTCAAGATAGGCACTCCGAAAGCGCTGACGGTGATCTGTCTCACCACAGGATTGGTGTTCCTTACCGTAGGGTTGTCTGGCATAGTCGGCGGCGATTATTGGCACTGGATAATAGGGATTGTTGCGCTGCTGAACTTCGCATTCAATTTCTATCTGTCTGTGGCGATGGCGTTGGAAGCGAAGGCCTGGTGAGGTGCAAAAACAAAATACAAACGAAGCCACGGTTCCGGATGTCAGTCCGCTGTGGCCTTTTTCTATCATCCTTCTATCGTAATACTGCGGAAACCAGCACGGTATTTTGCGGGAATACGGGTGTTATCACAAAGTTTCGACGAATCGAATACCCGGAAAGTTCCGTAAAAACTGTTATGTCCAATCAGAAATATGCGTGCGGCATGATTACAGCCATACGCGACGCCTGGATAGTCACGCAGGATGCGCAAAGGAGGATTGTTAGAGGCGATCTGGTCATCGAAGACGAGAGGATCGTTTCGGTCGGGCCGAAATACAGCGGAACCGCAGACAGGGAGATAGACGCTTCCGGCGATATCGTCATGCCCGGGATGATCAACACCCATACCCACATCGCTATGACTGTGATGAAAGGGGCCTTGGATGACCTTCTCTTCCCCGATTTCCTATCCAAATCGTTCAAAATCGATTCTGACAGGACCGACAAAGATCTCGCGATAGGCACCAAGCTAGGCTGCATGGAGATGATGCGCGGAGGGACCACGACATTCATGGACCTCTACTACTCCGAAGACGTGATCGCCAAGGCCACCCAGGAAGCCGGGATCAGAGGGGTCCTGTGCTGGTGCGTTCTCGATCAGGAGATGACCACCCAGACCGGGAATCCTCTGCAGAACTGCAAGAATTTCTATTCCAAGTTCAAAGGCCAGAGGAAGATCGTACCGGGGGTCGGCCTCCAAGGGGTATACGTGTGCAACGAGGAAACCTGCGTCGGAGCCAAGGAATTCTCCGACAGCGTCGGCGCCCCTATGAATTTCCATCTGTCCGAGACCCGCGGCGAAGTCAACGACCACAAGAAGAAGACTGGCAAGAGGCCGGCAGAATGGCTTTCCGACATCGGCGTCCTCGGACCCAGAGGCGTTGCGGCCCATTCCGCTTGGCTGACCATGAACGAAATAAAGCTGATGGGAAGCGCAGGGATGTCGATATCGTCGTGCCCAGTCTCCAACATGAAGCTCGCCACAGGAGGCGTCGCTCCCGTCCCTGAGTTCCAGAAGCATGGCGTGAACGTCTCAATCGGAACCGATGGGAGCACCACCAACAACACCTTGGATATGTTCGCGGAGATGAAATCCCTCGGCCTCCTGCAGAAATCTGCAAGATGGGACCCTACCATAGCGACCGCACAGGAGCTCCTGGATTTCGCCACCGTAAACGGCGCGAAGGCCGTGGGAATGCAGGATTCCATCGGCTCCCTCGAACCTGGGAAGTATGCCGACGTCGTCATTTTGGATGGGAAAGCTCCCAACCTCAGGCCTCTGCTCCCGGAGAACATGATCGCCAACATCGTCTATTCCGGCAGCAGCTTCAACGTCAAGACGGTCTTCTGCCAGGGCGATATGGTCCTGGAGAATGGCAGTTACGTCACTCTGGATGCCGATGCTGTGCTCTCGGAATCCGAGGAAGTCTGGAAATCGCTCTGCCTCAGATGAAACGCAATCCGGGGTCCGGAGATTCCGGGCTCCATTCTTCTTTTCGTGGAATCACAGCTCTCCGCTGAGGAACCACGAGATCTTCGTGATGATTCTCTCCCACAAAGTCATCGAAGAGAATTTCTCGCGGCTGTATTCGGTGGACTGGGCTATGTCATCTTGGAATGCCTCTTCCATTTTATTTCCGATCTCTTCCGAGTAGATCATCGCGTTCGTCTCGAAGTTGAGCTTCAGGCTGCGATCATCCAGGTTGGCGGACCCGACGGAGCATATGCATCCATCGGCTACGAGCGCTTTGGAATGGATGAATCCGCCGTTGTATTCGTACACCTTCACGCCGTCTTTCATGACTTCATCCGCGAATTTCCTGTTGGCCCAAAATACGAGGGGATGGTCTTGGATGTCGGGTATTATGACTTTCACGTCGACTCCGCGCATCGCCGCGCCCCTCAGGGCCATGGAGAACGTCTCGTCCGGGATGAAATACGGGGCATGTATGTGCAGCGTCTTCTCAGCCTTCTCTATCATCATAAGATACTGGAACGCGACCTGGTTGTGATAATCCATGTCCGGCCCTCCGCTGACGATCTGCACGGGAATGTTCCCTTCGGGGGAGCTTCTGTAGGAGTACCTGGGATTCCCGTAAAGGTCCTCTCCGCTGACGTATTTCCAATCCATCAGGAATCTTTCGATCACTTCGGATACCGCCGGCCCTCTGATTCTGGTTCCGGAATCCCTCCAATACCCGAATTCCCCAAGCCCGAGGTATTCCACGCCTATGTTGAATCCGCCTACGTACGCCGTTTCCCCGTCTATATCGACGATTTTGCGGTGGTCCCTGTTGTTCTTCTTGGGGCTGAACAGATTGGGGAGCAGAGGGTTGAAGATCTTGACCTTGGCTCCGGCATTCTTGAGCTTGTTGACCATCACCCTGTTGTTCTTGAGTCCGACCCAGTCCGCGATGAGCCTGACCTCGACCCCATTCCGCGCCTTATCGCCGAGAAGATCGAAAAGCTCCTTGCTAAGGGGGTCATTGTCGCGTATTATGTAGTATTCGAGGTGGACGTGATCCTTGGCGCCCCTGATATCGGCCATCAGGTCCTCGAATTTGGGGTTCCCGATCGTGTAAAGCCTCACATCGTTGCCATAAGTGAGGTCTGATCCGACTTTCTCTAAGGCATCGGCGATTTCTTTGCCTTTGAATCCGATCTCGTGCCCCGCGTTCCTTTCCTTTCTGATTTTGTGCAGGGCCTCAGAATCCTCTTCAGGCAGGCTCAGGGAGTATTTTCTGTATCTGGATTGCCCAAGAACCAGATAGAACGCGAATCCGACGATCGGCAGCGCGAAAAGAACTGCTATCCAAAACACCGCCTTGCGCGGGTAACGCCATTCCTTGATGAGGACGAAAAGCATCGAAGCCCATCCTATGATATAGAACAGAATCGACGTTTCGTGGACGACGAAATTGAACAGCATGCCAGCCGAACTCTTTGGAGCAGGGTTAAATCTTTCCCTCAGAACCTTCTGGCTCCGCCTCTGCCAAGGATGTTTCTTCTTCTTTATTCGTCGGCTCCGATCCTTCTGGGACGGCAGAATCGGCTTCGTCGGGCTTGTTTTTGGTCAATCTGAGGTAAATCGCTGTCACTATTCCTATGGCCACCACCAACATCAGCGCCTGTTCCGCATAGCTCAGCGGGTTTGGAACCAGAGCGACGATGAACAGGTCGAAAATGGCTATTATGGCCAGCTTGTTGACGCTCATCAGCTCCTTGTGCATCAGGATTCTGGCGTTCCCGTCCTGTTTTTTGCTGGAGCCGTCGATCACCAATCTGTCTATGTTCTTCAGTCCCGACACCAGGATGGCGGTCGGAGGCAGCAAGGCGACGAAGTTCAGCGTGACCAAGACGAAATACCATGTGCGCTCGCTTCCGCCCAACATGCCGCTGAGCATCGGAGCCAATTCCGGCATCGCGAACGCGAACGCGATCTCTATTATGATTATCAGGATGAAGTTGATGTAAATCGAGGTCATGCCTTTGCTGACTGCTTTTTTGGATACGCTGGAGGCGATTTGCAGGTCTTCGTATATCCCATCTCTGATGCCGTTGACTTTCGATATGGCCCCGCCGACAGCCTGGGGGCTTCTGGCGGAGAACCAGTCCCAGGTTCTGTCGGTGTACCTGCTTATTATCGGCAGAGCGATCATCGACAGCAGGGCCGCTCCAATCACAGATGTGTAGAATGAATCGTTCACGACGCCGTAATTGAGCGCTTCTTTGGATATGATGAACGCGAACTCTCCCATCGCTGTCAGGCTTATCGCGGATATGAATCCGTTGCGCCCGGTCTCCTTTCCGATCCAATAGCCGAGGAACACGGTGGAGCCTTTGAGGCAGAAGAACAGGAGGTAGAATATCACGATCGTGACCAAGTTCTCCGTCAAGGTGTTCAGATGCACCTCCATCCCGACGGAAATGAAGAACATGGCCATGAACAGGTCCTTCATGGGTTCGATGGATCTGTTGAGGTCTTTGCTCTTCCTGCACCCGGATATGATCATCCCCATAAGGAACGCTCCGATGGCCATCGACAGGCCCGCTATGGTGGCCAGCCATGCCATCCCGAAGGCGAGCCCGACCGAGAACACTATCAGAATCTCGTTCGGCACGTTGTCCGATATCCAGTTGATCATTCTCGGGATGTATTTCAGGCCGACCGCCAGGCTTACGACCATGAATACGGCGATGGATGCTATAAGAACGATCAGATCCATCATATCCATGCTGGATCCGGCCAGGAGCGGGGTCAGCATCGACAGTATGATGACCTGTCCGATATCCTCCATTATGGTTATGAGGACGAGCATCTCGATCTCCTCTTTGGAGAGTTTGTTCTGCGACTGAAGAACGGCCAGAACCGCCGCCGTGCTGGAACCGGAGATAATGGCGCCGAGAGCTATGGCTTGGACCGAATCGTATCCCATAACGGTCCCAGCCACCATTCCTCCGAGGACCATCAGCGGCAGCTGGACGACGGCTACGATTATGGCGAAGCGGCCTTGCTTTTTGATTTTCTTTATGTTGATTTCCAACCCTATGCAGAACATCAGAAGGACGAGGCCGAAGTCCGAGAGCATCTCCACGGCTTCCTCCCCGATCTCGTTTATCCCGATGACGTTGGCGACGACGATCCCTGCGACGAGATAGCCTATAAGAGGGGGAAGCTTCGCTTTGTTGAAGATGATGGAGCACACTCCGGCGAGGAGAGTGAAAATGGCTATGCTTGTCAGCAGGGGGATCTCTTCCATATAAGGTCAAGACCCCATAAGCAGGTTGGCTAAAAACGTTGGGATTAAGGCTCTCAGTCGCCCGTATCCCTTATTCCGACGTCGGTCTCTTCGACATGGGAGTTCTTTTCGGCGTCGTCCCCGTCGTCCGTGTGTTTGGGTTTCTTGCTGGTCATGCGGAGATAGATGGCGATGGCCACTCCGATGGCGATCGCGAGGAGCATGATATGCTCGATCAGGCCCAGCGGGTTGGGTATGATCGCTATTATAGCCACGTCTATGGCCAAAACTATGATCAGGTTGCTCATGCCGAGGATCTTTTCGTAGAGGTCCCCGGTTTTGACCAAGTCCCCGCCGCCGCCCTTCTTAGCCATGTTCCTGGAGGCTCCGATGACGATCTTCTCCAGATTCTTGATGTTGCTGACCAGATAGGATATCGGGGGTATGAGGACGATGAAATTGATTATCAGCAGCACGAAGTTCCATAGCCAGACGCTTCCTCCGAAAATGTCGTATAAGGTGCGGCTGAGAATCGGTGCGCCAATATAGAAAGCGAGCTCGATCACGATTATTGCCAGGAGGTCTATGTATCCGGATGCCATCCCTCTCCTGTAGATCTTCTTGGATCTCCTTGATGCCGAGGAGAAGTTGCTATACAGCTTATCCCTGAAGCCCGTGGCATCCGCCGACCAGTTGGATATGAATTGGGGGCGTCTGGACTCCCAAAAGGTCCAGACGCGGTCGGAATACCTGTTGGCTATGGGCATTATTATCATGGATATCAGCGCGGCCCCGATGACCGACGTATAGAACGATTCGTTCACGGCCCCGTAATCGAGGGCTTCCTTGGATATGATGAACGCGAACTCTCCCATCGCCGTGAGGCCGACCGCAGAGACGAATCCTTTGCGTCCGTCCACTCCTGCGATCCAGAATCCCAGGGAGACCGTGAATATGAGGAGCCCAGCGAACAGGAGGTAGATTATGAACATCATCCCGACGTTGGAGACCAAGGTGCCCAGATTCACTTCCATCCCCACGGAAATGAAGAACATCGCCATGAACAGGTTCTTCATCGGCATCACCGATTGCTCGATGTAGTTCTTCTTCCTGGCTTTGGTCATTATCATTCCCATCAGGAACGCGCCGATGGCCATGGAGAGCCCCGAGAGATTCGCGATCAGGGCCATCAAGAAAGCCATTCCCACCGAGATTATCAGCAGAATCTCTTCGGACACATTGTCTGATATCCAGTTGATTATCCTGTGGGCGAATTTCAGGCCGAGGAAAAGGCTGCCCGCCATGAAAATCGCGATGGTGGTTATGAGGACGATCAGATCGGAGGTATCCATCGACGATCCTGCCATGATGGGCGTCAGAATCGACAGCATTATGACCTGTCCTATGTCCTCCATTATCATGATCAGGATGATCGTCTCGATGCTTTCGCGGTCCAGATTTTTCTGGGCATAGAGGACTGCCGTGACGACCGCTGTGCTGCATCCGGCCAAGACGGCGCCCAATATGAGCGATTGAACGGAACCGAATCCCATCAGAGTGCCGGCAAGCATCCCTCCGATGACGCTCAGAGGAAGCTGGGTTATTGCTACCTTGATAGCTACGGTCCCCTGCTTTTTCAGCTTCTTCAGATTGATCTCCAATCCGAGACAGAACATCAGCAGAATCAGTCCGATATCGGACAGCAATTCCACAGCTATCTCTCCGGTCTCGTCCACGGTCGTCACATTGGCGATGACGATCCCGGCGACCAGATAGCCTATGAGAGGCGGGAATTTCACTTTATTGAGGACAGTAGAGCACAATCCAGCTAGAAGAGTGAACAGCGCTAAGTTCGTCAATAATAGTGTCTCATCCATCCACGCATCCCATTTCTGTAATGCATTGAACGATTAAAAATATTGTCAGAACCGTGTCAATCAGCTGGAATCCGACTCGAAAAACGTTTTTTTGAACGTATTTTTGTGGTTTGGATACGCATTCGGTGGGAAACGCATCTTCGTCCCAAAGTGCGCGGAAATGGGGTCTTCGGAAGCGAATCGGCTTATTGCAGTATAGTTATCTCATAGCGGAAGGGACGGCCATGGAACCAATCAGCGCCATCGTTTCGGAGCTTAAGAGGCTCAAGCATTTCGATCGGAGGGCTTCCGAATATGGGAGCACATCAGACGGAGGTCAGACGCCATGACCGCAAAATCGGTGTTCATGGCGGTGATTTCGCTTGCCATATTGGTGTTTGCAATGGCGGCGGCAGATTCCGATGCCTCTCAGGATTATGGAAGCGAATCCGGTGTATCCGTCGGGGATACGGTTGTATCCGAAGGGCTGACATTCAGGATAGTCTCCGACAATCCTCTGAGCGCATCCCTTACCGGATTTGAGACGCTCCAGGAAGAGCTTGCAGTCCCTCCGGAAGTCGTCTTCAATGGGGTGTCAGTCCCGGTCACCGAGATAGGAACCAAAGCGTTCTACGCCTGCAAATCCCTCACCTCCGTAGATATCGGGGATGTGCGCAGCATAGGGATGAAAGCGTTCGCGAATTGCTCCGGAATAAAGGCTCTGTTTATGGGCGGTTCCCTCGAATCGGTCGGCGCATATGCCTTCTGTTTCTGCTCCGGCCTCGCCGACGTATATATGGGCGGTTCTGAAGGCACTCTCAAAGCCATAGGCAGCTATGCGTTCTATGGTTGTCTTTCTATGAAAGGATTCGACCTGGGTTCCGCCCAGAAGATCGGCTTCAAGGCATTCGCGAATTGCTCTTCGTTGGAGTCCATTGATTCTTCGGCATCGGTCATAGGCGATTTCGCTTTCGCCAACTGCTCTTCGCTGACGCACGCATTCTTCTCCGCTTCTCTGAGGCAGATCGGCGATTACGCGTTCTACAAGACGATTCTGCTGGATTCTTCAGGCAAGCGCGCGGTTTCCGCCGCAGATCTCAGAGGCGGGAGTTTCGATGGCCATGGCGGAGTCCTTAGGATAGGCGGGATCGATGCGACCGTAGATGGTCTGACGTATTCCATTGCTTCCGTTTCGAAAGTTTCCGTGACCGGATACGTCGGGAGTCCGTCCGCAATCGTTCTGCCAGCTTCCATCCAGATAGGCGGCAAAGAATACGGCGTAGCATCCGTGCAAGCGCGCGCATTCTATGGTTGCTCATCGTTGGAATCTGCGGATCTCGGTTCGGCTCAGGATATAGGCTTCAAAGCCTTCGCGAACTGCGGAAAGCTGGCGTCCGTCGATATCCGCGCATCTTCCATCGGGGACTACGCATTCGCCAATTGTGCGGGGCTGTCTTACGTTTCGTTCTCCGACGTTTTGACCTCGGTCGGGAGGAGCGCGTTCTACGGCATCGAATTCTTGGACGAGTCCGGAGTTCCGGCCGTTTCCGCCGAAAGCTTGGCCGGAAAGATTTTCGAAGGTACTGGCAGGATTCTCAGTTCCATTCCCTCGGAATTCACCGTCGATGGGATTGCGTATTCGATAGTCTCGAACGGGATAGTCTCTGTCGAAGGGTATTCAGGAAGTCCGTACAGCATAATCATTCCTTCTTCGGTCAGCAGCGGCGGGAAGTCATACCAGGTCGTTTCCGTGGGGGCCTATGCATTCTACGGCTGCAAATCCCTGAGAATGGTGTACATAACATCGGCTCAGGAAATAGGGTTCAAAGCTTTCGCCAACTGCTCCAATCTCTTATCCGCTGCCATATCCGCCAGCTCGATCGGCGATTACGCTTTCGCCAACTGCGTCGGATTGGCGGAGATATCATTCCCCGGTTCGCTTTCCTCTGTCGGGAACAACGCATTCTGGAAGGTGACCTTCCAAGATCTCGATGGCAAGGTGATTCCGGCAACGGCGGACAATCTCGCAGGGAAGATCTTCGCCGGCCTTCGCGGGACGCTCAAGGAAAGGGCTTCCTCTCAGTTCGATGTTACCGCATCGATTTCCGGCAGCGGATCCGGGGCTATTTGCGTGAATGGGGTAGATGAAGGCCAAACGTATTCCGGAACCTTCGCAAAAGGAGATTCCATCACGTTGGAGGCGGTGCCCGGCATCGGATGCCAGTTCGACAGATGGGTGGTCAACGGAACCGAGTTCAATTCTTCCATTATAATAATCAATGTGAGCAGAGGCTTCGATGCCATCGCATACATGAGCGCAGCGCCTCTCCGCACTGTGTCCGCATCCATAGAGGCCGGAACGGTGTCTTTCGGCGACGGAATTTCTGCCAAATCCATCTCCGGGACTTTCCGTCAGGGCGAGACGGTGACCGTCATCGCTGAGCCCGCGTATGGATATTATTTCAGAGGATGGACGAATGGCGACGACGTGGTATCCGATTCTGAGACGTACGAATTCGTCGTCACCGGAGATGCGGATTATGAGGCGGTGGTCGGATCTTTGATCCATACTCTTTCCGTGACGGTCTCGCATGGAACTCTCATAATAGATGAAGAGAATGTCGGCCCCTCATACGAAGCCAGCCTTTGCGTAGGCGAGTCTCTCGCGGTTGTCGTCGCCCCTGATGTCGGCTATATGTTTTCCGGTTGGGACATCAACGGCAGCAAGTATGGGCCGGATTTCCAGAGCATCGTGTTCACTATGGGATCCGATGACATACGCGCCGCGGCTGAATGCGTCAGTACAGAGGGCCCTATCCTTCACGCCACTATCGTCAACGGAAGCATAGAGTTTGACGGGGTCAATATGGGAAGCTCCATAGACATCGCTGTTCCTTGCGGCGAGGAGCATACTTTGGAGGCTGTCCCGGATTCCGGATACCGTTTCGACCATTGGGTGTTCGATGGCAGTACCCTCAGCTCTCCGGGCATTGCGTTCACCATGGGATACAATGACATCTATGCCACGGCTGAATGCGCCAAAATGGAGGATGCGATCCTTCACGTCACTGCCATCAACGGAACCATAGAGTTTGATGGTGTTGACATGGGCAGTTCCATGGACATCGCTGTTCCTTGCGGCGAGGAGCATACGCTGAAGGCTGTCCCGGATTCCGGATACCGTTTCGACCATTGGGTGATCGATGGCAGTACCCTCAGCTCTCCGGGTATAGTGTTCACGATGGGAACGCAGAACGTCAGCGCAGGGGCGGTCATGTTTAAGACCGAGATTTTCCACGTGTCCATTTCCATCGATAACGGTAATTTTTACTATGGTGAGAAGAAGTTCGGCTCCTCTATCGTCGCTACTGTAGAAAGCGGAAATTCAATCAAGATTCTGGCGCAGCCTGCCGACGGGTATTCATTGGTCGGATGGTTCATCGACGGCGCATCGGATCCGATATGCCAGGAAAATGAATTCGATTTCGTGCCGTCGGGTGATATCAGATTGGTTGTAAAGACGGTGCCTATCGGCTGACGGCAAGTTGAGCCGAACTGTTCTTCATGGGGGCTGCGGCGCCCCCCATGGGGACAATTTCATGTGCCATCGATCGCCGCTCCGAGCCGCAAGCACTTTCGAGATTCTCCAATGTTGCCGGAGGATCGGCACATATGGATGAGCTGCTCTTATCTTCCCATCAATTAGGGGTTCTGGTTGGATATTTGTCAAGGTTTTTCTGTAATATATCTACAAAGCGTTAATAACCCGTATTTCCTCTTCAGGACATCCCCGAGATATCTCACGATGGCATCGGAATTCATCCCCAGCCGCTTCACGGTGCGGTACACGGACCTCGGTGCATTCGCGTCGAGCCCGTATTCTTCACGGACGGCATCCTCTTCGAGGATCCGGTCGATCCTGTTCACGGAGATGCCTGTCATCTCCACCGAATTGGCCACCAATGCCGCTGTTTCGGCGGCGACCGAATTGCCCTGTTTCCTCTTCAGCCCATCCAGAAAATCATCCAGGCCCATGTCAGCGAACGCCGCATCCACCACGGACTTGTTGCCCATGGTCATGGTCACATTGTCGTTCGGTTCTGGTATCCTTGCGTGTATCTTGTT